>NZ_RZOS01000219.1:0-9342 GCF_004022605.1 Mesorhizobium sp. M4B.F.Ca.ET.089.01.1.1 | reverse complement strand
CTGCGCCACCGGCCGCGAGACTTCGGAGCCGCGCGTATACGGCACGACGCAGAAGGTGCAGAACTTGTCGCAGCCTTCCTGGACGGTGAGAAAGGCGGTGACGCCACGCCTGGCGACCTCGGCGCGCTTCGGCTGCGGCAGATGCTCGAACTTGTCCTCGACGGCGTAGTTGGTCTCGACGATCTTCTCGCCGCCCCGCACCCTTGCCAGCACGTCGGGAAGCCGGTGATAGGTCTGCGGGCCGATGACCAGGTCGACGGCCGGCGCGCGGCGGATGATCTCGGCGCCTTCGGCCTGCGCGACGCAGCCGGCGACGCCGATCAGCAGCTCGCGGCCGGTGCCGGCCCGTTCGGCCTTCATGTCGCGGATGCGGCCAAGCTCGGAATAGACCTTTTCCGCCGCCTTTTCCCGGATATGGCAGGTGTTGAGCAGCACCAGGTCGGCATCATCGACCATATCGGTCGCGACATAGCCGTCTGCCGCCAGCGCATCCGTCATGCGCTGCGAGTCGTAGACGTTCATCTGGCAGCCATAGGTCTTGACGAAGACTTTCTTCGCCGCCGGAGGGGCAGCCAGGCTGTCGGCAGCGATGCCGATATCGTTGCGTTCTGTCGTGTTCAGGTCCATCGGGCGGCTTCTAACGCCTTTCAGTGACAAAAAACAGACGATTCTGCGCCCTGGCGGCGTGTCGCGGACGCGTCAGCGGCTCGGGCGCGGCTCGGCAAGCGCCGCCTGCACCATCTCGCGCACCCTGCTTTCCATCAGCCTTGCCGTCTCCTTGCGGTTGGAGCCCTTGGAGAAGGCAATCGGCTCGCCGAAATGCAGCTCGACATCGAGCGCGCCTTCGGCGAGCAGCACCTTGAGATGCGGCATCAGGTCCTCGTCGCCGATCCAGGCGGCGATCGGCCGGTGACGGCGGCCGAGCGGCACGCCATGCAGCCTGGTGTAGACGATCGCCACCGGCTGGATGAACACCTGCTCGGTCGCCCCTTCCGAAATCGCCATCGAGGCGGCGCCGAACAGCGTGCTCTTGAAGGGCAAAAGCAGGTTGCCGTCGCCGGTCGAGCCTTCGGCGAACAGCACCATGGCGTCGCCATTGGCCATGCGGCCGGCGATCTCGCTGGCCTGGTCGCCCGAGCTGCGCTTGCGCTCGCGCTCGATGAAGACGGTGCGCTGCAGCTTCGACAGCATGCCGATCATCGGCCAGTTCGCCATGTCGGCGCGGGCGATGAACTTCACGTCGACCCTGGAGCCGAGCACCATGATGTCGGTCCAGGAGATGTGGTTGGACGCGACCAGCAAGGGGCGCCTGGCCGACAGCGCGCCCTTGACGTGGATGCGCAGGCCGAGCGCCCTGGCGATCATCCGGTGCCAGATCTTGAGGATGAAGGTTTCCGGCCACAGCCCGGTCTTCATCGACAGGACCTGCAGCGGCACCAGGACCAGCGAGCCGGCGACGACCAGAGCAAGCGCCAGGAAAATCCGTAGTTTCTTGATCATCAGCGCGCAGGCCCTGTCCCGGCGTGTCGCTAGCGAAGATCGCGGCGCATGACAAGCGCGCCGGTCGGGCCGCGCTCGGGCGATCTGTAGTAGTTGGCGCGCTTGCCGACCTCACGGAAGCCGAGCCGCCGGTAGAGCGCGATGGCCGCGACATTGGTCTCGTCGACCTCGAGGAACAGCGCCTCGGCGCGTTGCGCGTGCAATTCGCGCAGCACCGCGTCCATCAATTGCCAGCCAAGCCCCTGGCGGCGGTGGGAGCGGGCGACGGCTACGGTGAGAATCTCGCCCTCGCCTGCCGCCAGCCGCGCCAGCACGAAGCCGACCGGCGGCTTGCCGCCCTGTCCGGTTTCGCGCGCGGCATAACCGAATACGGTGTCCTGCTCGAGCAAAGCCGCGAACTCGCCGTCGCTCCACGGCCGCACAAAGTCCTCCTGATGCAGCACCGAGACAGCCTCGCTGTCGGCAACCGTCAGCGGCTGAAGCGCATAGTCCCTGCGGCGCGGCTGAAAGAAGGGAATGCGCATCAGCTCTTTTTTCCTTCCGGACCATGATCTTGCCCAAAAACCGGGGCCCGCTTTTTGGGATCATGGTCTTGCCTTGGAAGAATGAAACCGGCCTGTGGCTTGGCATCGGCGCCGCGCAGATAGAGCGGCTTGGGCTTGTCGCCCACGCCCTTTTCAGCGGCCAGCCGGGCATAGGCGGCGATGTCGGCGGTGGCGCCGGTCGAGCCGATGTCGAAGGCGCGCCCGGCCGAGGCGGCGATCTTCTCCGCGGCGGTGCCGGCCAGCACGGCGGACGTCTCCACGGCAATGGCGGTGGCGTTCGCGAGCGTGGCCACCGCCGGACCGTAAGTCAAAGCTAACGCTTCGTCATAGGCGGCGACATGGATCTCCTCGCGCCCGGCGTCGAGGGCGGCGAGCACGGCACGGCCGGGAAAGGACGCGGCCGCCTCCGCCACCAGGGCCTCGAGCGTGGTCACGCCGATTGCCGGGATCTTCAGCGCCAGCGCCAGGCCGCGCGCGGTGGAGACGCCGACGCGCAGGCCGGTGAAGGAGCCAGGCCCGACGGAGACGGCTATGGCGTCGAGGTTTGCGTAGCCTGTGCCGGCCGCTTTCAGCGCCGCGTCGATGACCGCCATGAGATGCTCGGCATGGCCCTTGCCGAGGTCGAGCACCTGGCGGCCAAGCTCGCGCCCGGCCGCGGCGTCATAGACGCTGGCGGCGCAGAGAGTGGCGGCACAGTCGATGGCAAGCAGCTTCATGGTTCGCCGGTTAACGCCCTGGGTCGAAAAACAATTCCCTGTGCCCGCCACGGCCCGTCCCTGCAAGGGGCAAGGTGGATATTTGTTATGCGGCTTGGCATGGCCCTCCAACGATCGCGGTGGCTACGCCGGCTCTGAGATGCGCAGCATGTGATTGTCCCAGACATAGTCGGGCTCGGAGCGCCTGGCGCCATTGCCCTCGACGATCTCGCCGGCGCCGGTGGTGGCCATGAAGCCCGAACCATCGGGCGCCAGGCCGCAGACCTCGACCAACGCGCTGGTGGCGACGACGTCGCCGCTGGCGGCGTCGATGACGGCGAGCGAGTTGCCCTCAGGCGAGGTGACGGCGACCCTGCCGGCGGCCGGATTGGCGGCGACCGAGCCGATATAGTTGCGGAAGCCGGCGAGCACGTCCTGCGGCATGTCGAGCAACTGCAGGTCCTTGCCGCGCGCCGCGCGACCGATCAGCAACGGCCGGTCGGCCGCCGGGCCGCGATACTGGCAGCCGAACCAGACCGTGCCGGCCGGGTCGCAATCCATGTGGCGGATCGACAGCTGGTGGAGCGCCGACGGCAATTCGTGCTTTTCGATCAGATCGCCGGTGATGCGGTCGACCAGCACATAGGACGGTTTCATGGTGGCGATGTTGAGCTCGGCGCGGCCGTAGTCCGGATGGGTCTCGATGCCGCCATTGGCGACCGCGATCGTCCGGCCATCGCCGAGCAGAAGCAACTCATGCGGCCCCATGCCGTAGGTCGGGAATTCGCCGATGCGCTTGAAGCCCGAGCGCGCGTCATAGACGCCGACGACGCCGGCGGCATTGTCGAAATCATTCTCGGTGGCATAGAGCAGCGCGCCGTCGGGCGAGAAGACGCCGTGGCCGAAGAAATGCCGTCCGGCGACGCTGGCGATGGTCAGCGGCTTGTCGCGGCCGGTGTGGTCGAACACCACGGCAAAGGTGCCGGGCTGCCGGGCAAAGACCACGGAGCGCTTCGACACCGGATCGAAGGTGACGTCGTGGCCACGGTCGGGCAGGTCGATCGCATGCAGCACATCGCCTGCCTCGGACAGCACGGCGGCGCCATAGCTGCCGTCGCGCTTGACGAAGGCGGTGGCGAAGACCGCGTCGGCATCAAGCGTCTTCGCCCAGGCCCGCGGCGTCATCGTGGCGATGAAGCCGGCGCCGGCGGCCCTCAGGAAATCGCGACGGTCGATCAGCGGCGTGCGTACCGCAGTCATGGCTCAATCTCCGTCCAGGGACGAAAACCCGGCGGTCAGGCCGAACTCGGCGGTCAGCCTGGTGCCGATCAGGGTGGTCAGGCTGGAGGTGATCAGCGCGAAATGATCGAGCTTGCCGCGCAGCACCGGATCGGCGAGCGCCTTGTCGATCGGACCGGTGACGGATTTGGCGGTCGCGACGCCGTTGGCGAGCTGGATGTGGATGGACTCGGCCATCCATTGCGCATCGGCCGGAAGCGCATCGCCAAGCTTCGAAGCCACGAACAGCGCATCGATACCGGAGAGATTGCCGGCCAGGGAATTCGTCGTGTTTTGCGAGCGCCAATAGATCGCCTGCCTGGGCTTGTCGCCTTCCGGCTTGCCGCCCAGGAACCCTTTGAGGCGCACGTCGCGGACCATCTCCAGCTCGTTGATGAAGACGCCGACAAGCTCGGTCACAGCTTCGGTGCCGTCGCGGTAGAGCGGGTTCTGCGGTCCCGGATTGGCCCAAAGCGCGGCAAATCCGTCGGGCTTCCTCCAGGCCTCGTCAACCTCGGCGGCCATCGTTTCGATATTGCCTGCGACGGCCGCGCCATAGCCGCAGCGATAGGGATCGTCCTTGCCGGCAAGAGCGTCGCCGCCGTCGCCGTAAAGCACGAACTCGAGCGCGCCGAGCCCCTGCATGGCGACGCTCTTGCCCGCCAGTTGCGCCGGATCGCTGGCGGTTGGGTCCTTGCCGGCCAATGCCGCCTGCACCTGCTTCAGCCCGATACCCTTGCGGTCCGGCCAGTAGAGCATGCGCTCCAGCCGGTTGTTCTCCTTGATCGGCCCGAAAGCGATGATTTCAGCCGATGACCAGGCTTCGACCGTGGCCGAAAACTCGGCACGCGCCGCCTCGAGGCCGCTTTGCGACGGCGCATCACAGAGCGCCCGCACGGCCTTGGTCAAGCTGCCGGCATGGTCGCGCAGGCTAGCATAGGCAGGACGGATAAAACCATCGATCGCCCGCTGGATGACAGCGGAGGCCCTCACCTCAGCCGATGCCGGGGATGGGCCGACCATCGCCAGGGGAAGAAGGAGAGCAAACGCAAGACGCTTCGACATCACAGGGACTCCAGGAATTTGACCAGCGCATCGCGGTTCGCCGCATCGGCGGCGGCAAAGCGGTCGCGCGCCTTCTGCCCCTCGCCGCCATGCCAAAGGATCGCCTCGGCGAGGGTGCGGGCGCGCCCGTCATGCAAGAAGAACATATTGCCGTTGACCGTTCCGGTCAGGCCGATGCCCCACAGCGGCGGTGTGCGCCATTCGCTGCCGGTCGCGTCGCCGACAGCCTGTCCATCGGCGAGACCCGGCCCCATGTCGTGCAGCAGGAAGTCGGAATAGGGCCAGATCAGCTGGAAGGCCTGCGCCTTGTTGGGCGTGCCGCGCAACGTGACGAATTTCGGCGTGTGGCAGGAAATGCAGCCCATCTCGTAGAACTGCTTCTTGCCGGCGAGCACCTGGCTGTCGTCGATGTCGCGCCGGGCCGGCACGGCGAGGTTCTGCGAATAGAAGGTGACGAGGTCCATCACCGGCGGCGGCGCCTCGACCGGGCCGAGCCGCTGCTGCACGCCGTTCGGCATGGCCAAGCAGGCCTTTTCGGCCGCGGTGCAGTCGCCCCAATGCTTCGGCGCCTCCGGCGTCGAGATGCCGATGTCGCCGGCGAAAGCGTCCGCCGCCTGCTCGCGAATGGACGGCGTCTCAGCCTTCCAGCCGAAGCGGCCGAGCGTGAGCCCGCCGCTGGCGCCATCGCCCACGATGTTGGGACGGCCGGAAATGCCGTCGCCATCGCGGTCATCCGGATCGGCGCGGGCGAGGATGTCGGCGGGCGCGATCTGCTCGATCAGGCCGAGGCCGATCATCGGCGGCGTCAGGCGCGGCGACAGCGTGGTACGCGGATCGAGCTGACCGTAGCCGAGGCCGTCGACGGAATAGCCCGGCTTGCGCAGTGAGACCACGGAGCCGCCGGCGAGCGTCACCTTCTCTTCCTGGTAGTCGACGCGCATGCGGCCTTCGCCCTTGAGGCCGGGAACCGCCAGCCCCTGCAATTGCGAGCCGTAGACCGGATCGGGGAAGTTCAGCAACTTGCGGGCGGCAAGCGCAGCCTCTTCCTCGGCACTGCCTGCGTCTCGCGCGAGCCGCAGGAACATCGAGGTGGTGCCGGCGCCGCCTTCCGGCGGCCGGCCGCGGCCGTCCTTCAGATGGCAGTTCTGGCAGGCGCGCTCGTTGAACAGCGGCCCAAGCCCGTCCGATGCCTGGGTCGAGGAGGGTGAGGACACCCAGCTCTTGCGGAAAAGCGCATTGCCGAGCCTGAAGGTGCCTTCTTCCTCGAAGGTGATGTTGGCGGAGGGCTGCGAGAAGGCGTCGCGGCCGACGTCCTTGCGCGACGTGCCGGCGCCACCCTGCATCAGCTCGAACGGCTCGGGTTTGGAGAAATCCGCGGTTGGCCTGGTGACGGCGATGACACGCGCCAGGTCCTTCGGCGTCAGATCGGTGCGCGCGGCGGCAAGGCCCGCGGGCAGCGGGTCTCCAGCCAGCGCCGAAGCGGTGGCCACAACGGCGGGAATGAAAGAAAGCCCGCGAACCAGCCAGGCCAGCGCGCTTTTCCTGGAAGGCGAGGAAGGCGAGCCCTCGGCCCGCAGCGAGCGGCGCAGGAAATCTAGGCGGCGCCGCATTCCCGCATGTCCTTACTCCGCCTCGTTGGCCGAGTCGGCATTGAGCTGGCCGTATTTCTCCTCGCCGATCGAGGCGAGCAGGTCGAGCTGCGTCTCGAGGAAGTCGATGTGACCTTCCTCGTCGGCAAGCAGTTCCTCGAACAGTTTCATCGACACGTAGTCGCCGGCCTCCTGGCAGATCTCGCGCGAACGCTTGTAGGCGGTGCGCGCGTCATACTCACCGGCAAGATCGGATTCGAGCACTTCCTTCACGTTCTGGCCGATGCGCAGTGGCGCCACGGACTGAAGGTTCGGATGCCCCTCGAGGAAGATGATGCGGGCCACCAGCCGGTCGGCATGCTGCATTTCCTCGATCGATTCCGCCCGTTCCTTCTTCGCCAGCTTGGTGTAGCCCCAGTCCTCGAGCAGCCGGTAATGGACCCAGTACTGATTGACGGCCCCCAGCTCCAGAAACAGGGCTTCGTTAAGCCGCTCGATGACCTGCGGTTCGCCTTTCATGGGTTCTGCTCCCGTATTGGCCGCGCAAGCCTCTGACGCGGTCCAGGTGTGAAACGATGTCGGCGCCGCTCGCCTCCGAACGGGCGTGGTAGTGCTCGGTGACCCGAATGATCGTTTCCACCACATTTGGGAAGCAGCCGCAACAGCGACCGCGCTTGCGCATGGCATGGTAGACTTTCGCCGGCACGATCAGCTGCCAGGGATCCTCATCCAGCAGGCCGACGATCGTCTGCTCGATCTCCTTCTCGGTGATGATGTTGCAATGGCAGATCAGCATTCACTTGCCCTGGCTGACGGCGCCGCTCCGGCGCCGTTTGGCTTGTTTTTCATTCGAGCATGATCTTGTCCAAAAACCGACTACCCCTTTTGGGGATCATGCTCGCGCCCTTACTTGAACACCTTGTCCGGCGCGTCGAGGCTGTCGGAACCTTCGAAGGCGATGTCGTTGAGCTTCAGGGAGCCGACGGCGCGCTCGATCGACTTGGTCTGGTCGATCAGCGCATCGATCGCCGCCTGCACGGTGGCGTTGCCTTCGGTGTTGCCCTCGGCGATCTGCTGGTCATAGGCCTCGCCAGCGAGCGCGCGCGCCTTTATCGCCTCCATCCTGGCGACGGAGACGTCGAGCTTGTCCGACAGTTCCTTGCCGATCGCCGGGTCGGCTGCCTTGACCATGTCGGACACGGAAGGTCCGGAAACCACCGTGCCGTCAAGACGCGTGTAGCTGGCATGGTAGGCGGCGCGGATGCCGACGGCGTCATAGAGGTGCGAGTTGTAGGTGTTGTCCGAGAAGCAGTCGTGCTCCTCTTCCGGATCATGCAGCAGCAGGCCGAGCTTCATGCGCTCGCCGGCGAGTTCGCCATAGGACAGCGAGCCCATGCCGGTGAAGATGGTCGAGATGCCGGCATTGGCGTCGCCATCGACCAGGTTCTTGCGGGCAGCGCCGCCTTCCTTCCAGTTGTCGACCATCTCCTGCAGGTCGGAGACCAAAAGGTCGCTCGCCGACTTCAGATATTCGGCGCGGCGGTCGCAATTGCCGCCGGTGCAGTTGGCGGGGTCATAGTCCGTGTAGGGCCGCTCGCCGGCGCCGGGACCGGTGCCGTGCAGATCCTGGCCCCAGAGCAGGAACTCGATGGCGTGATAGCCGGTCGCGACATTGGCCTCGACGCCGCCCGCCTCCTGCAGCGTGCCGGACAGGAATTCCGGCGTTAGCTTCGAGGCGTCGACCTTCTTGCCGTCGATCTCGATCTCCTTGTTGGCGATCACGTTGGCAGTATAGAGCGAATTGGTGTCGGACTCGCTGCCGTAGCTCTTGGCGACATAGTCGATCAGGCCTTCGTCCAGCGGCCAGGAATTCACCTTGCCTTCCCAGTCGTCGACGATCTTGTTGCCGAAGCGGTAGACCTCGGTCTGCTGGTAGGGAACGCGCGATGCCTTCCAGGCTTCGCGGGCGGCGTTCAGCGTCTCCGCCGACGGCTTGGCGAGCAGCGCGTCGACGGCCTTGTCGAGCGCCTGCGCGGTGGTCAGCGAATCCTCGTATTTGGCGAGCGCGATGTCGGCATAGGTCTTGATGACCGCCTTGGCGTCGGTTGCGGCCTTGGCCGGCAGCACGAACACCGCAGCGGTCAGCGCGGCAGTCGCGCAGATAGCAGCGAGCCTGCCGCCATTACGTGCTGTCATCATCGTTCTCCAGTTCCTTGGGAATTCGCTAAAGGGCGCGCGTGCCAGCCCGTGCCGAGGCATGGGCATGCCGCCGGGCACAACATGGACCGCGCCGTTGCGCGGCTCGTGGAAGAAAGACACCGAAATGCCTCCAATCGAAAGGGTTCAAGGCCCAGACATCAAAGGGATGCGCTCGTCGCGCGAGCCCCCATAAAGCGGCGAAGGGGTTGGAAGTCAACAGGCCTATCCAAGAAAATTCAATTGAAACAACTGTTTAGAATAATTCTAAACTGTAACTATCAACTTTGAGCCTTTGCCGACGCGACGTAATCGTGGAATGCGGCGATTGACAGATGACCATTCCGGGTGCGACCCGGACCGGGGCGATTGCGGCGGCGGCAGACAATCGCCACCTGGCGGAAGATCCTAGATTTGAACGCAAAAAGGGCTGCGATGAAGAACGGGGTGGTCATTGTCGGTGCGGGTCACGCT
>NZ_RZOS01000218.1:0-9389 GCF_004022605.1 Mesorhizobium sp. M4B.F.Ca.ET.089.01.1.1 | reverse complement strand
GCCTTCCAGCGCACCGCCCTCGCCCCTGGCGAGCTTGGCGTCGGAGGCCTTGGCCATGTCGCGCGCCTTGTCGCCGGTGACGGTGACATAGGCATTGAGCACGGGATTGGCGCGCTCGATCGCCTGGAGATAGGCCTCGGTGATCTCGGCCGCGGTGATCTCCTTGCCGCGCAGCCTGGCGCGGGCCTCGGAAATCGTCAGATGTGTCAGGTCGCTCATCAGGCAAGGCTCTTTTCGTAAAACACCGACCACTCGGAGTCGGGATAATCCAGCACCGGGCCGCAACGCGAAAATCCGGCGCGTTCATAGACGGCCCAGGCGGCGGGGTGGCGGTCGCCGGTTTCCAGCACCAGGCGCTTCATCCCCTCGCCACGCGCCTGCGCCTCGACCCGTTCAACGATTTTCGCGCCGATCTTCTGGCCGCGATGCGAGGGTCTGGTGTACATGCGCTTGACCTCGCCGACGGCGCCGTCATGACGCTTCAGCGCGCCGCAGCCGATGGCAAGCCCATTGTCGCGGGCGACGAAGACGGTGGTGTCCTTGCCTGCCATCTGCTCGACGGTCATGTGGTAGCAGTGTTCTGGCGGCGTCAATTCGAGCAGCGTCGCGTTGAGCTCCTCGACCAGCGTGCGCACATCGTCCTGCAAGGCGGTCTCGACGGCGATCTCGATTGCCATCGGCCGGTTACTCCACGACCTTCGGAACGAGGAAGAAGTTCTCTTCGGTGGCCGGCGCGTTGGCGACGATGTCGGAGGCCTTGTTGCCGTCGGTCACGATATCCAGCCGCTTCTTCATCTCCATCGGCGTCACCGATGTCATCGGCTCGACGCCGGAAACGTCGACCTCGTTCAATTGCTCGACGAAGCCGAGGATGGTGTTCAGTTCGCCGGTCATGCGCTCGGCGTCCTCCTCGCTCACCGCAATGCGGGCAAGGTGCGCGACACGCTTCACTGTCTGAAGATCAACGGACATTTCTGTTGCCTCTGGAAAACCAGCGCTATAGCGGCGCCGCGCGCGCCGCGCAACCTGCATCGTCGCGCGCGGACGGCTGAGATCTGGGCTTAGGGCGGCGTCACGCCTTCGCAGAGGAAATAGCTGCCGCTGTTGCCGGCCTGCTCGCTTTCGTCGTCGACCGGGCGGACCGATACAAGATCGAGCTGCTTTGGGCTCATCTGCGTTACCGACAGCACATCGGGAAAGACAAAGCCCGGCTCCTGGCAGATGGCGGTGACCGCCCAGCTCGGCGAGCGTGTCGCCTTGGTGACCTGAAGGAACTCGCAATTGTATTCGACGCCTTGCAGGCCGTGGGCCGACAAAACGATGTTGCCGGCCTCGATCACATCCTGCAGCTTGCCCTTCTTGGCCTGCGCGCACAGCTCTTCGGATTGCAGGTAGACACCGTCGATGAAGTCCTCCGCCGCCGGCGCGGGAGAAGCGGCAACCAGCATCGAAACGCAAAGTGTCTGCCTCAAAGCCATGATTTCATTCCATTTCTCTCATGAATGATCTCGGCGCGACGCGCCTCTCGGCCCTATATCGTGATGGTCTGGCCGATTGCCGGCAAGGCCACTTTCACACCTGAGCCCTCCATTCCCGCGACGAATTTGTCGGCGGTCTGGTCGATGATCGGAAAGGTGCCGAAATGACAGGGCACGACTGTGTCGAAATGGAAGAAGCGCCGGCAGGCGAGCGCCGCCACCGCGCCGCCCATGGTGAAACGGTCGCCGATCGGCACGAGGCCGATCTTCGGCTCATGCAGTTCGTTGATCAGCGCCATGTCGGAGAAGATGTCGGTGTCGCCCATATGGTAGAGCGTCTTGTCCTCCGCGAAATGCAGGACCAGACCGCCGGGATTGCCGAGATAGGTGTTGGCGCCGCCCTCGCCGCCGAAGGACGATGAGTGCAGCGCCTGGACGAAAGTGGTGGTGAAGGCGCCGCAATCGACGGTGCCGCCGATATTGCCGGGATTGATCCTGCTGCCGTTGGCGCCTTGGCCGACCAGATACATGCAGATTTCGTAATTGGCGACCAGCATGGCGCCGCTCTTCTTCAGCACCTCCAGCGCGCCGCTGACATGGTCGTTGTGGCCATGCGTCAGGAGCACATGGGTCACCCCTTCGGCCGGTCCTTCCCAGCCGCCCGTCCAGGACGGATTGCCGACCAGATAGGGGTCGATCAGGATATTGGCTCCCGCCGTCTCGACGCGGAACGCCGAATGTCCATACCAGGTCAGTTTCATCAACGACTTCCTCGATTTTTGTTGCGCCAGAGGATAGAACGCCTCGGGCAAAATTAAAGGGCCATCACATTCGGTGCATCAAAAAGGATGCGCCGCACCGTGCGTCTGAAGGAAAGCCGTTTGGGCATCATATCGATCGAGGACTTGCCGGCGCGCCTCGTCGGCGGCAGGACGCTCGCCGGGCTCGACCTCGGCGACAAGACGATTGGCGTGGCGGTCTCCGACCGAGGCCTGGCATTCGCCCATCCGCGCCCCGTCATCATGCGGCGGAAATTCTCGCTCGACGCGGCGCTGCTGCTCGCGCAGCTGGAGAAGGACAATGTCGGCGCGATCGCGCTCGGTCTGCCAGTGAACATGGACGGTTCGGAAGGTCCGCGCGCGCAGAAATCGCGCGCTTTTGTGCGCAACATGGCTGCCCTGTCGGACCTTCCCTTCGTGCTTTGGGACGAGAGGCTGTCGACGGTCGCGGCCGAGCGGACGCTGATCGAAATGGATTTTTCGCGCAGGAAGCGTGCCGGCAAGATCGATTCGGCGGCGGCCGCCTTTATTCTGCAGGGAGTACTGGACCGGCTTCAGTCGCTCGGTCCAGACGCTCTTGCGGAACCGGATTCCCCCAGCGGGTCCTGACCCAGGCGGCGATGTTGCGGCGGCGTCGGAACGCCCACAGCGCCATCAGCAGGAAGCTGTCGAAGACGCAGGCCTTGGCCACCATGCCGGGAATGAGCGCCGGATCGATGCCCAGCATCTCGCCGTAAAGCTGGAATACCAGGTCGTGCAGCGGGCGGCTCAGCATCACATAGCCGAAATTCATGTCGTTGAGCGACAGGAAGAACCAGCCCCAGAACAGGAGCAGCGGAGCGGCCCAGAGCGCGAACAGCGTGCGCATCAGCGGCCATCCCTCGAATTCGCTTCCGGCCGGCCGGAAATGCGTGACAGCAGTGAACTGTGCGCGGCGCCTCGTGCCATGACATGGGCGGTCGCGCGGACTTCGGTGTCGGCCGCAAACGCCTCGACCCGCGCCGTGCGCTGCTCGGCCAGCACCGCGACATAGGATGCGAGCAGCGCGGTCAGTTGCACGGCGACGACCATGAACAGGCCGTCGATGCCTTGCGCCGCGCCGCCGACCAGAACCAGCGACAACACAGCCGAGGCGGAAATGAAGGCGATGCGCACGACACTGTCCGTGGCGTCGGGACTGGCCGCTATGTTAATCAGCGTCTCGACGAAGGCCCAGCAGAACAGCACCGCCACCACCAGCAGCGCGATCGCCAGCGGCGCCACGATGGCGGCGTTCTCCAGTCCGGTGATGCGGCCGTTTTCGACCTCAAGGCCGAGCACCGCAAGGGCCGCGGCGACGCCGCGATTGCCGTCGATGCAGATATACGCCAGCAGGGCGAAAACGATCGCCCAGTGCAAGGCCAGAAAGGAGGTCAATACGTGCCGCATGGCGTTCCTGCTTCGCAGGGCAAGGAACGGCATGGTTAACCAATCCTTGCTCCGGTGAGAACAGTGGGCCCTGCGGGTCGCCGCCGCAATGGAAACCATTCGTTAAGGTTAACGTGTATCCACAGGCCACGCGAGGGCCTGGCGGAACCCGCTCAGTTCACCGGCGGATAGAGCGTGTCGACTATCATCCGCGCATCGTGGCGTGAATCGAGCATGCCATAGGTGTTGCGCCACTGGCCGGCGAGACGCGTCTCGACGAAGGCGTCGGCGATCCGCCCTGCCCCCAACCGGCGAAGCTCTGCTGCCGCCGCCGACAGCGCCAGTTGCTCGGTAAGCAGGCGCGCCGAACCCTCGTCGGTCGCCGCCACCTGCATGGCTGCCTTGAGCACGCCGATGGTGCCGCGGCCGCCGGCGCCGAGATCGCGGTCGATGCCGGCGAGCACTTCCTCGAACAGGCCCGGCGCGCGGCCAAGCACGCGCAGCACGTCGAGCGCCATGACATTGCCGGAGCCTTCCCAGATGGCGTTGACCGGCGCCTCGCGATAGTAGCGGGCAAGCGGCGCCTCCTCGACATAGCCATTGCCGCCGAGGCATTCCATGGCTTCGTAGAGCAGCGGCGGCGCGATCTTGCAGACCCAGTATTTGACCACCGGCGTCATCGCGCGGGCGAAGGCCGCCTCGCCGCGATCGCTCGCCGCCTCGTCGAAAGAACGCGCCAGGCGGAACGACAGCGCAGTGGCGGCGGCGACATCGAGCGCCATGTCGGCCAGCACGCGCTGCATCAGCGGCTGGTCGATCAGGTTGGCGCCGAACACCTGGCGGTGGCGCGTGTGGTGAATGGCCTCGGCCAGCCCTGCCCGCATGATCGCCGACGAGGCGACCGCGCAATCGAGCCTGGTCAGCGTTACCATATCCATGATCGTCTTCACGCCGGCGCCCGGCTCGCCGACCATCTCGCCGATGGCGTTGACGAACTCCACTTCCGAAGAAGCGTTGGAGCGGTTGCCGAGCTTGTCCTTCAGCCGCTGGAAGCGGAAGCCGTTGCCGGAGCCGTCGCCGAGGATGCGCGGAACAAGGAAGCAGGAAAGCCCTTCCGGCGCCTGCCCGAGCACCAGGAAGGCATCCGACATCGGCGCCGACATGAACCATTTATGGCCGGTGAGCCGATAGAATCCGCTGCCGGCGCGCTCGGCCCTGGTGATATTGGCACGCACGTCGGTGCCGCCCTGCTTCTCGGTCATGCCCATGCCGAGCGTCAGCCCGGTCTTCTCGACCGGCGGCTTCTGGCTCTGGTCGTATTTGCGCGTCGTCACCCGCGGTGCCCATTCGCGGAACAGTTTCGGGCTCGCCATCAGCGCCGCCAGCGAGGCGCTGGTCATGGTGATCGGGCAGAGGTGCCCGGTCTCCAGCTCGGCGGTGATATAGAAGCGCGCGGCCCGCACCTGGTGGCGGCGGCCGATCTCCGCGTCGCCGTTTTCCCAGACCGAGGAATGCAGTCCATTGGCGACGGAACGGCGCATCAGGGCATGGTAGGCGGGGTGGAACTCGACTTGATCGATGCGCCGGCCCTGGCGGTCATGCGTCCGGAGCTTCGGCGTCTCGACATTGGCGAGGCGGGCCAGTTCCTGCGCTTCCTGCGTCAGCACGAAACGGCCGAGCCCGTCGAGGTCCTTGCGCACCGGCTCGGAAAAGCGCTCGGCAAGCTGGATCAGCAACGGATCGCCCCGCCAGGCGTTGCCGCCCGTCAGCGGCGGCGGCTGGTTCGTCACGTCGTCGGTCACGCCCTGTCCCTATCATGCGAAGGCCACGAATCCGAAGCCATCGGGCCTTATAGCCCAAGCGATGCAAGGCGCGCGACGAAAATACCGGGGAGAACGGTCGCAATCCAAAGCTGGTGCTTGCGGCTGGGGACACCGCACCCTATAGCAGCGCCTTGAGATGACCGACGCTTCGTCCCTGCCGCTCTATCCCCACCGCCATCTTCTGGGCATCCGCGATCTTTCCCCCGCCGATATCGAGCTTTTGCTCGACCGGGCGGACCGGGCCGTCGCCATCTCGCGGCAACCCGAGAAGAAGACCTCGACGCTGCGCGGCCGCACCCAGATCAACCTCTTCTACGAAGCCTCGACCCGCACGCAGTCGTCGTTCGAGCTTGCCGGAAAGCGGCTCGGCGCCGATGTCATGAACATGTCGGTGGCAAGCTCTTCGGTGAAGAAGGGCGAGACGCTGATCGACACGGCGATGACGCTCAACGCGATGCGCCCGGATATCCTTATCATCCGCCACCAGTCTGCCGGCGCGGCGGCCCTTCTGGCGCAGAAGGTCGGCTGCTCTGTGGTCAATGCCGGCGACGGCGCGCACGAGCATCCGACGCAGGCGCTGCTCGACGCGCTGACCATCCGCCGCGCCAAGGGGCCGCTGGCGAAGCTGATCGTGGCGATCTGCGGCGACATCCTGCATTCGCGCGTCGCGCGTTCCAACATCATGCTCTTGAATGCACTGGGCGCACAGGTGCGCGTCGTCGCGCCCTCGACGCTGCTGCCGTCGGGCATCGACAGAATGGGCGTGATCGTCGCCCGCTCGATGGCCGAAGGGCTGAAGGACGCCGACGTGGTGATGATGCTGCGCCTGCAGCGCGAGCGCATGGAAGGCGCCTTCGTGCCGTCGATCCGCGAATACTTCCGCTACTTCGGCCTCGACGCCGAAAAGCTCAAGGCGGCCAAGGACGACGCGCTGGTCATGCATCCCGGCCCGATGAACCGCGGCGTCGAGATTGCGTCCGAAATCGCCGACGGCCCGCAGAGCGTCATCCAGGAACAGGTGGAGATGGGCGTCGCCGTGCGCATGGCGGTGATGGAAGCGCTGCTCGACCCGCGCCGCAACCACGAAGGGCGCGGCGCATGACGACAACGGTCTTCAGCAAGGCGCATGTCGTCGATCCCTCGCGCGGCATCGACGAGGTCGGCACGGTCATCGTCGACGGCAGGAAGATCGTCGCCGCCGGCAAGGCGGCGCTGAACCAGGGCGCGCCGGAAGGTGCCGTCGTCATCGACTGCGCCGGCAAGGCGATCATCCCCGGCCTCATCGACAGCCGCGTCTTCATAGGCGAGCCGGGCGGCGAGCATCGCGAGACGATCGCCTCGGCAAGCATCGCCGCGGCGGCCGGCGGCGTCACCTCCATCGTCATGATGCCCGACACCGATCCGGTGATCGACAATGTCGCGCTGGTCGAATTCGTGCTGCGCACCGCCAAGGATACGGCCAGCGTCAACATCTTCCCGGCGGCGGCGATCACCAAGGGGCTCGACGGCCGCGAGATGACCGAGTTCGGCCTGCTGCGCGAGGCCGGCGCCGTCGCCTTCACCGACGGGCGCCATACCATCGGCAACTCCCTGGTGATGCGCCGGGCGCTGACCTATGCCCGCGATTTCGGCGGCGTCATCGCGCATGAAACGCAGGACGCCGACCTCGCCTCGGCCGGCGTGATGAATGAGGGCCTCTATGCCAGCTGGCTCGGCCTTGCCGGCATTCCGCGCGAGGCGGAATCGATCCCGCTGGAGCGTGACCTCGCCCTGGCGCGGCTGACGCGCGGCGCCTATCACGCGGCCAAGATATCGACGGCGATGGCGGCCAATGCGGTGAGCCGGGCGAAAGCCGACGGCGCCAATGTCACGGCCGGCGTCGCCATCCACAATCTGTCGCTCAACGAGAACGACGTCGGCGAATACCGAACCTTCTTCCGGCTGACGCCGCCGCTGCGCGCCGAGGAGGATCGGCTGGCGATGATCGAGGCCGTGAAGGACGGTATCGTCGACATCATAGTTTCCTCGCACGATCCGCAGGACGTCGACACCAAGCGCCTCCCCTTCGCCGACGCCGCTGCCGGCGCGATCGGGCTCGAAACGCTGCTCAGCGCCGCGCTCCGTCTCTACCACAATGGCGATGTCCCGCTGCTCAGGCTGGTCGAGGTGCTGTCGACCGCACCGGCGAAACTGTTCGGCCTGCCCGGCGGCACGCTGAAGCCGGGCGCGATTGCCGACCTTGCGCTGGTCGATCTCGACGAACCTTGGATCGTCAGCGAGAGCGGCCTTCGCTCGCGCTCGAAGAACACCTGCTTCGAGGGCGCGCGGCTGCAAGGCAAGGTCTTGCAAACGATGGTATCGGGCCGCACAGTGTTTTCAATCTAGGCCGATGGCGGCATAGTCCGCCATTTCGTACGGTGAAGGAAACGCGGGGGGAAACAATGAGTTATGGCGGTATCCTGGCGCTGCTGTTCGGCTATCTGCTGGGCTCGATTCCGTTCGGCCTGCTGATCACCCGCGCGGCCGGCCTTGGGGACGTGCGCAAGATCGGCTCCGGCAATATCGGCGCCACCAATGTGCTGCGCACCGGCAACAAGGGGCTCGCCGCCGCAACGCTTCTGCTCGATGCGCTGAAGGGCACGGCGGCGGTGCTGATCGCCGGCCGCTTCGCGCCGGAGCTTGCGCTGTGGGCCGGTTTCGGCGCTTTTATCGGCCACCTCTTTCCGGCCTGGCTCGGCTTCAAGGGCGGCAAGGGCGTCGCCACCTACCTCGGCGTGCTGATCGGCCTTGCCTGGCAGGTGGCGCTGATCTTCGCCGTCGTCTGGCTCGCCGTCGCCTTCCTGTTCCGCTACTCCTCGCTCGCGGCGCTGACCGCTGCGGTCGCGGTGCCGATCGCGCTCTACTTCCTCAGCACGCCGGCGATTGCCGGACTGTTCGCGGTGATGAGCCTGATCGTCATCGTAAAACATCGCGCCAACATCTCGCGGCTTACCGCCGGCACCGAGGGCAAGATCGGGGCCAAGGGATGACCAAGCCCGCCGCCGGCCCGCGCCTCAGCGACCGGCAGCGGCTGAGCTGGCTTCGCCTGATCCGCACGCCGAATGTCGGTCCGGCCTCGTTCCGCGAACTGATCAACCGCTTCGGCTCCGCCGAGGCCGCGCTCGAAATGCTGCCCGAGTTGATGATCTCCGGCGGCGCCAGCCGCATCGTCCGTATTCCCACGGTGGCTGAGGCCGAGGCGGAGTTGGAGGCGGCAAGGCGGGCCGGCGGCCGTTTCGTCGGCATTGGCGAGGCAGACTATCCGCCCTTGCTGAAGAACATGGACAACCCGCCGCCCCTCCTTGCGGTGAAGGGCGAAGGTGCGGTCTTCCGTCTGCCGGCGGTCGCCATCGTCGGCGCCCGCAACGCCTCGCTCGCCGGCGTCAAGATGGCGCGGATGCTGGCGGCGGACCTTGGCCGCGACGGCTACGCGATCGTCTCCGGCCTGGCGCGCGGCATCGATACGGCGGCGCACCAGGGCAGCCTCTCTACCGGCACCATCGGCGTGCTGGCCGGCGGGCTCGACATGCCCTACCCGCCCGAGAATGCCGGGCTCTGCAACGAGATCGCCGAGCGCGGCGGCGCCGTCGTCTCGGAAATGCCGTTCGGCTGGCAGCCGCGCGCGCAGGATTTTCCGCGCCGCAACCGGCTCGTCGCCGGCATGGCGCTGGGGCTGGTGGTGGTCGAAGCCGCGCAGCGCTCAGGCTCGCTGATCAGCGCCAGGCTGGCCGGCGAGATGGGTCGCCTGGTCTTCGCCGTGCCCGGCTCGCCGCTCGATCCGCGCGCGGCCGGCTCGAACGGCCTGCTCAAGGACGGCGCCACGCTGGTCACCGAAGCGGCCGATGTTGCCAGCGCCATCGCGC
>NZ_RZOS01000217.1:0-9391 GCF_004022605.1 Mesorhizobium sp. M4B.F.Ca.ET.089.01.1.1 | reverse complement strand
GGGCCTCGCGGCCCAGATTCTCGCGGATCGCGACGAACTCCATCTCGGGCGTGATGATGCCGGCGCGCGCATAGGCAAGCTGGGTCACCGCCTTGCCGGCTTTCGCCCGCAGCGGACGATTGCGGATCGGAAATTCCGGCGTCAGGCGCTCGCCTGTCGCGAACCCGTTGTCTTCCGGACGCACATGGCGGCCGTCATAGGCTTCGACATCGCCGCGTGCTGTAACCCATTCCTGGCGAAGCCGGGCAAGGCCCTTTTCGATGTTGGTTTCGACAGCCGGGTCGGTATAGGCGCCGGATGGATCGTAAACGGTAACGGGCGGCTCGCCGGCCGTCGGATGGACGGAGATCTCGCGCATCGGCACTTTGATCTGGGGGTGGAGGCTGCCTTGCTTGTGGACCTTGCGCGAGGCGGGCAACGGCCCCGTCGACACGGTGGGGGTAAGGGCATTCATCTTGAGGCTCCTTTGCTCATGCATTGGAGACCCAGTTCTGTGCCGGAAGGATGAAAAGACGCTTTGGTCGCCCTGCCGAAACAGGACCTCGGGCATAGACTCCCGCAAAGCGCTTGCACCGTCCCTACGCCAGCATGAACTGGATCAGGTTCAACGGGTCACTGCGCCGCGAAAGCCAGCAGTATCTCAGCCCCTTGCCGGGACTCCCCTGGTGAATGCCTCAGGTTGGAGGGGCCGGCGCCGCTTTGTCAAGCCGTGTTCGGCCGGCGCGGCGGCGGGAGAGACTTGCCCTTGTGGACGGGGGGTCGGCGAAACTCAGGCGAAAGCCCAGACGTCCTCGGCCTGGAAGCCGACCTGGTAGCCAGCGGTCTTCAGTTTGACCACCACCTGGCCGATCTCGGCCGCCGGCAGCGCGCCGACTTCGATCTTGATCATGCCGGGACGGTAGCGCTTGAGGTCCAATTGGTCGAACACCATCCAGTCGGCGCCCTCGCAATCGACGAGGAAGGCGTCGATATAGGCAATGCCGTTGCGGTCGAGCAGCGTCTGCAGTGTCTCCGACGGCACCTCGATGTCCTTGAGGTGCGGCGCGAACTTGTTGAAGTTGGCGTCCGCCTCGCCCCAGGCGTTCTTGCCCGACATCAGATTGGTGTCGGTTACCGACGAGCAGCCGATGAACTCGATCGGCAGCGTGCCGTCTTCGAGCGCGGCGGCGTCAAATGTATGAACGGTGATCGTCCCCCTGGTCCGCGTCACCGCCACAGGCTCGATGATGAAGCGCCCGGTATCGGGATAGTTGGCGCGCAGGCGCTTCTGATTGTAGGGGATCGGTTCGACCAGCATCGCCCGCGCCCTTGGAATGCGATGCAGCCAGGGCGTGACGTCGTCGAATAGGGCGCCGTCGCAGGCGCCGACATTGACCATCTGGAACGGCCTGCCGCCGAAGCGTGCCATCAGCGCCGCCCGGGCGAGGAACTTCGTGCCGCGCAGCGCCGGCCCGCGATCGAGCAGCCCGGCCGGAAGGCCGAACGAGAGCGCGATGCGCGCCAGGTTGGAAACGGAACTCATTGCGTGTCTCCGGGCTTGTCTCCGCCAACGACGAGCGGCGCGGCGCGGCGTTGGCCGACCGAGGCCCACAGCGCCATCAGCGGGCCGCCCAGCAATAGGAAGGGCGGCAGCAGGTTGGGGAAATAGATGCGTGTGTCGTGGATCGGGAAGACCGTGAACTTCGCCAGCACGCCGAGCACCAGCGCCGCAAGCAGGATACCGGCGCGACGATCGAGGCGGAAGCCGGCGCGGCCAATCGCGTACCATCCGGCAAGCGCCAGCACCGAGACGCCCACCCAACTGTTGGCGTTGATCGCACGCAGCAGCGAGACGGCGAAGGCCTTGAGGTAGGCCGCGAGCGAGAATGGCGGCTCGAAACCGTCCATGTTGTAGTGCTGCTCGATCGTGGAGAACCACAGATGCGGCCACCAGCCGGGGTGCTGGGCCCAGTGCGAAATGGCGAAATAGGCAATGAAGGAGGAGGCAAAGCCCGCCAGCGCGCCCCAGGCCCTTTGCCGGAAGATGATGAGCAGCACGGCGAAGATCGCTAGGAAGACGATGTTGTCCGGCCGCGCCATGAAGGCGAGGAACAGCAGGATCGCGGTCGCCGCCTCGCGTTTGCGCACATAGGCGAACAGGCCGCCGAGGAACAGTGCGGAGCACATCAGGTCCGGCGTCGACGCGCGCGCCGCGTCGCCGAAATCGGCCATGATCAGCACCGCGCCGACTATCGGAGCCAGGGCCAGCGCGCCTTCCGAACGCAGCCAGATGAGCGTGATGCCGCCGAACAGCAGCACCGAGACCACGGAGACTAGCCGCATAGCCTCGACCGGCGACACGACATGGCTGAGGCCGGACAGGATCTCGGCATAGAGGAACTTGATCCGGTACATGCCGAGCAGCGAATGGAAGTCGGCGGCATTTTCCGCCATATGGCTGCGGTAGCCGCCGCCATCATCGGTCAGCGTCTTGTAGTCGGCGGCCGAGACGCCCGCCTTGACCGTGCTGTAGGCATAGTCGTGCAGGGCCTGCGGGTCAGGATAGGTGCCTTCCTCGGCGACCGCCAGATAGGGCAGCATATCCCAATTGGCGTCGGGCATGATCCAGGCCGTCGCCGCCGTCAAAAGGATGTAGAGCGCGAAGGCCGCCGCGCCGATGGGTGCCGCCAGCCGCGCATAGGTCCCCTCGGCCCAGGCGAGACCAGCCCCGGCGAGCCGGTCGAGCGGATTGGTCGGGACAGTCGGCGGCCTGGTCAGCATCGTTCTGCTCAGAGCCCTCTACTTGCCGACCTGGCTTTTGACGAAATCCTTCACGATCGCCACGATGCCGCGCGACAGAAGGCTGTCGAAGGCATCGACGAAGCGGTCGACATGTTCGCGCTGGCAGATCAGCGGCGGCTCCAGCCGGATGACGTTGCGATTGTATTCGGTGAAGGCGACGAGCACGTCATAGTCGCGCAACAACAGCGAGCCGACGAAGCCTGAGAGCGAGCCCTTCAGCTTGTCGTCGAGCACGCTGACGATCGGCCGCAGCACCATCGGCAGGGTCTGCGAGAAATCGTTGAACTCGAGCCCGATCATAAAACCCTTGCCGCGCACGTCCTTGATGATCTTCGGATACTTCTCCTTGAGCGCCTGCAGCCGCTGCAGAAGGTAGTCGCCCGTCGCGGCCGCATTGTCGATCAGGCCTTCGTCGTAGAGCACGTTGAGCCCCTCGATCGCGGTGACGCAGGCTTCGCCCATGCCGCCGAAAGTCGCCATGGCATGGATCATCGCCGTCTTCGGCGTGCCATAGGCCTTCATGTATACGTCGCGCCTGGCGATCATGGCGCCGACCGCCGCCTTGCCGGCGCCGAGCGATTTCGCCAGCGCCGTCACGTCCGGCACGACGCCGTAGTGCTCGAAAGCGTAGAAGCGGCCGGAGCGGCCATAGCCGCACTGCACTTCGTCGGCGACCCACAGCACGCCGTACTGGTCGCAAAGCGCGCGCAGCTTCTGCCAGTATTCGGCAGGCGCCTGGATGATGCCGCCGCCGCCCTGGATGGTTTCGAGCACGATGACGCCGATCTCGGGATCGCTCCTGAACAGGCGCTCGACCGCATCGATGTCGGCGAAGGGCACTCGCACCACATTGTCCGCCACCTTGAAGTCGGCGCGGTAGAGCGAACCGTCGGTGATCGCCAGCACGCCCTTGGTCTTGCCGTGGAAAGAATTCTCCGCATAGACGACCTTCGGCCGCTTCGGGCCGGCGGCGCGCTCGGCAAGCTTCACCGCCGCTTCCATGGCTTCCGAACCGGACGAGCCGAGGAACACCATGTCGAGGTCGCCGGGCGAGCACTTGGCGATATTGTGCGCAAGAGCCGCTGCATATTGCGACATGAAAGCGATCGCGATTTCCTGCCGCTTCTCCTCCTGGAATTTCTTGCGTGCTTCGAGGATGCGCGGATGGTTGTGGCCGAAGGCCAGCGAGCCGAAGCCGCCGAAGAAGTCGAGGATCTTGCGGCCGTTCTGGTCGATGTAGAACATGCCCTCGGCGCGCTCGATCTTGACCTTGTGGAAGCCGAGCAGCTTCATGAAATGCAGCTGGCCCGGATTGAGATGCGCCTTGAACAGGTCGGTGATGCGGGCGACGTCCATCGCCTTGGCCTGCTCGACGCTGATCAGCTCGGGCTTGGCGATGGTGGCGGGCGACAACGCCGGCGCCTCGACCAGCGTGCGCGTGCCCGTGTGTTCCGGCTTGGCCATGACGGTCATCTGAAAATCTCCCCTTCGTCGCCTTTATTCGGCAGGAACGTGTTTGGTGGCGACGGCGTGGCCGTCCTTCTTGGCGCGGTACTCGCTGTAGGCGGCGATCAGCATGTCCTCGTCGCGATATTGCGGCACCCAGCCGAGCTGGCGCTCGGCCTTGGACACGTCGAGCACGCACTCCTCGTCGGCGATCAGATACTGCTCCGGATCCATGATCGGCATGTTCATGAGGTCGAGCAGGTCGAGCGTGCGCTTGACCGCCCAGCCCGGTGTCGGGATCAGGACCGATTTCGAACCGGCATGCCGGATCAGGTCGCCAAGCAGCTTCTTCACCGGCGGCGGGTTGAGGGAGCCGAGATTATAGGCCTCGTTCGGCACGCCGGCCTTCCAGGCCGCGCGGGCAGCTTCCGCGCAGTCGAAAACAGAGATGAACTGGTAGGGATTCTTGCCCGAGCCGATCATCGGCACGGGCAAATTCCAGTCGATCAGCTTGAACAGTTTTTCCAAAATGCCGAGGCGGCCGGGGCCGATGATCAGGCGCGGCCTGAACAGCGAGATCGACATGCCGCGCTTGCGCCATTCGGCAGCCAGCTCCTCGGTCCTCAACTTCGACAGGCCGTACTCGCCGAGCGGCGCGACCGGATGCTCCTCGGTCATCGGCATCGTCACCGTGTGCCCGTAGATCATGTCGGTCGTGTAGTGGACGAGCTTCGAGGCGCCGGCCTTGTCCATCGCCTTCATGATGTTCTCGGTGCCGTGGAAATTCACCGGGAAGAAGAAGTCGTGCCGCTTGGCGCGCACCTGGATCGGCGACAGCATCTTCGCCGACAGGTTGTAGACCATGTCGTCACCCCTGAGCCCGACGGTCGCGACCGAGGCCGGATCGGTGACGTCACATGTGACGAAACGAGCCGAGCGATAATGCGGCAGATCGCTCTTGACGATGTCGGCGACAACGACCTCTTCGCCGTCGGCAACAAGCTTGGGGGCAAGGTGGCGGCCGACGAAACCGTCGCCGCCGAAAATCACATGTCTCATCGAACGATCTCGCTTGTGCCGATCTTGTCTTGGGTGATGGAAGCGGTCTGGTCCTCGTGCCCTCGCCCACTCTGGGCGATCAGCACCGTGCCGACGCAGATGCAGGCGATGCCAGCGACGCGCCAGCCATTGAGGTCCTCGCGGAAAACGAAATAGGCGAAGACGGCGACCGCGACATAGGCGAGGCTAAGGAATGGATAAGCGAAGCTGAGCTCGACCTTGGACAGCACATAGAGATGCGAGGCCATCGAGATGACGAAGGTGCAGAGCCCGAGGAACACCCACGGGCTGAAGACGATCTGCAGCAGCTTCAGCAGCGGATTGGTGCCCTCGAACGAAATTGGCCCGAGCGACATCATGCCTTGCTTCAGCATCAGCTGGGCCGCCGCATTGGTCATGACCGTGAAGAGAATGAAGACGATGTATTTCATTGTTGCCACCCCGCCCGCAGCGGTCCTATTACAAACCTGCAAACATTTCGTGAAGTCACGTGACTGTTTGAGTAAACCCTGGCTTTAACGCTTCTTTTACCAGGATTTATTCGAATTCTACCTATTCCGCCGCTTGCGCCGTTCCTTGCCGTTCATCCGGTTTCTTTGCCGTGCGCGCCCAGAAGTCGGACATGAAGGCGGGATCGCGCACAGCTTCCAGCCGCGGCCAGTCCGGGAAGGATGCCGCGAAGGTCTCGGCGCCCATGCGCGCGTCCTTGTATGGGTTGACCGCGCCGCCCGCCTCGATCGTAATGCGGTCGAGTTCGGCAAGCAGCCTGAGCGTCTTTTCGCCCCGGTTGGGGAAGTCGAGCGTCAGCGTGAAGCCTGGCCTCGGGAACGACAGCAGCGCCGGCGAGCGGACCTTGCCAAAACGCTTCAGCACGGTGAGAAAGGACCCCTGCCCGGCGCGCCTTGCCGCTTCCAGCAGCGCCGGCACGGCATGCCGCGCCGGCCCCTCCGGCACCACGCTCTGGTGCTGGAAAAGGCCCGTCGGTCCATAGAGCCGGTTCCAGTCGCCAACACCGTCGAGCGGAAAGAAAAAGCCCTGGTAGCCAACCTGGCGCGGCGCCGCCGATCGCCCCTTCTTCCAGCGATAGGCAGCATTGAAAGCTGTCAGGAACGGCCGGTTGAGCACATTGAATGGCGGCTGCAGCGGCACCGAAAGGCGCGCGCCGGCACGGGACGCCGCATGCAAACCATGCTCGGCATGGTTGCCGGTAAACAGCAGGCCGCGCCCTCGCCCTCCGGCGAGCTGGTCAATCCAGGCGACGGCGTACTCATTGGCCTGGTCGGCCGCTTCGGTCAGCTCGAAGAATTCGCCGAGATCGCCAAAGGGCGTCGCCTTCTCGACGATGTCGAGCGAAGGCACCCGCATGAGCCGGATCGACGCCGACAGGATCAGCCCGGTCAGCCCCATGCCGCCGATGGTTGCCCGAAACAGCCGCGCATTGCTGGTCGCCGAGCAGCGATAGGTCTTGCCGTCCGAGCGCAGCAGCGTCAGCGATTCGACATGGCAGCCGAAGGTGCCGCGCCGGTGATGGTTCTTGCCGTGGACGTCGTTGGCGATTGCCCCGCCGAGCGTCACGAACTGCGTGCCGGGAACCACCGCCGGGAAAAAGCCGTGGGGCGCGGCGTGGGCGATGATGTCGCACAACAGAACGCCGGCATCCGCCTCCAGCACACCCGTCTCGGCGTTGAACGCGCGGACGCGATTGAGCGGCCGCATGTCGACCACCGAGCCGGCCTGGTTCTGGCAGGTGTCGCCATAGGAACGGCCATTGCCATAGCCGAGCAAGGAACCGTCCTTCGCCGCGCCGCTCTTCAGCAGCGCGATGGCGTCCTCCGCAGGGATCGCATGGCGCGCCGCCGGCGTGGCGCGGCCGAAACTTTGGAAACTGTCACCGGCCATGCTCACCAGCCTCCGGCAACCAGGAACGCTGCGCCGATGGCGACGACGATCTGGCTGCGCCAGTCGCGGATGATGAAGACGACCGGATCGTCATGCATCTCGTCGCGGCGGGCGAGGATCCAGACGCGCATGGTGAGGTAGAGCACGATCGGCGCCAGTGGCCAGACCAGCCACGGATGCGGATAGAGTTCGCGCACCGAGACGCTGTCCATGTAGAGCGCCAGCACCAGCGCCGAGGAGAAGGCCGAGGCCATGCCCGCCTGGGCGACGATCTCCTGGTCCTCGGTGCGGTAGCCGCGGCCGGCAATGCGCTCGCCGGCCGGGATGGCGGTGGTGCGCAATTCGACGAAGCGCTTCACCAGCGCCAACGACAGGAAGAAGAAGATCGAGAAGGCGAGCAGCCAGAACGAGACGTCGACGCCGGTCGCCGCCGCGCCCGCCAGCACCCGGATCGTGTAGAGGCCGGCGAGCGTCAGCACGTCGACCAGCAGCATGCGCTTGAACGACAGCGAATAGGCCGTGGTGACGACCATGTAGCCGCCGAGCACGCCGAGGAATTCGATCGGCAGCAAAAGCCCGGCGGCAATGCCGACCGTGATCAGCGCCACCATCGCGCCGAAACCGAAAGGGATCGACAGCGCGCCGCTGGCGAAGGGGCGATAGCGCTTGGTCGGATGCTTGCGGTCGAGCGCGAGGTCGAAGAAGTCGTTGAGGATATAGATGGCCGAGGCCACCGCGCTGAAGGAGATGAACGCCAGCACGCATTCCCAGATCATGTCGATGTTGAAGTACTCGTGCGAGAGCACCATCGGCACCGCGATCAGCGCGTTCTTCAGCCATTGATGCACGCGCAGCATCTTGACGAATGTCTTCAAGGTCGGCTTCGGCGCCGCAACCGTTTCGCCGCCATGCGCGGCCTGCCAGCGCGCCGCATGACGGTCGGGCGCCACGATGATCGCGCTACGCGCGGCGTCGAAGACCTTGAGGTCGTGCCGGCTGTTGCCGGCATAGTCGAAGCCGCCGTCGCCATAAGCTGCGACCAGCGAGTCGCGTTTCCTGCCCGAGGTCATGTTGTGCGGGCCATCGGTCGCCAGCACGCGATCGAAAATGCCGAGATGCAAAGCGATCGCCTCCGCGAACTTGCGCGGCGTGCCGGTCGCCAGCACGATCGGGCGGCCCTCCTGGTGATCGGCGCGAAGCCGCTGGAGCAACGCCTCGCGATAGGGCAGCGAAGCCGGATCGATATCGATGCGGGCGGCGATCTCCTGCTTCAAGCGCGCCGGGCCGCCTGCCAGCCAGAACGGCACCATGAAGACATAAAGCGGGTTCTTCTTGAGCAGGATGAACAGGCCTTCCCACAGAAGATCGGTTGCAATCAGCGTGCCGTCGAGATCGACCGCAAGCGGAATTGCGTTCCTGTCCGACCGCGCGTCCATGATTCCCTGCCTGCCTGATCCTTCGCGCCGCGTTTCGGCGTCTTCGCGACCGGTATAGCGGGGAACGGCGTAGCGAACGTTAAAACGCCCGGTTGCATCCGGTGTGTACGGTGGTATTTCCCCCGTCAGTGTTAAACGAGTGCTACCGGAAACAATAAAAGGCCGGGCAATGTGCCCGGCCTTCGCAAGAGATGCTGCCTTGGTTACTTGATGCGGACGACTACTTGATGCGGCCGACGCCGCCCGAGATCTCGACCGTCTCCGAGCCGGTCAAGGCTTCGAGGTCGCCATTCGGCAAGGTGACGAAACAGCCGTTCGGGCAGAATTCCACGGTTTCGCCGGCGGCCAGCGCCAGCTCCGTCTTGCCGCCGCCCTCGGTCACGATCAGCGTCCTGGTCTCGGCGTCCTTGTTGACCGCGCTGGCGGCAAAAGCCGACCCGCTCACGGCCAGGAAAGCGATGGCGGCGACGACAGACTTCCACATTTTGCAATACCGGTGTTTCCACACCGCCTCTTGTTGCATTTCGCAAGGCATTCTCGCCCTTTGCATGCGAGCTTATATGAGATCGAAGCTGAACCGCAACTGAATGCCGCATTCATGCCGCAATTGGGTTTGCGAGCACGCTGCGGCGTCTCCAAGGTGTACTGAGATTCAGGTCAGGCCGTGTCGAAAACGGTGGGTTCCGAGAACCGGAGCGGAGCGTACATAAAGTAGGTGAGCACCGGAAGCGCAGGCAGCCGCCGTTTGCAGGCCGGCCTCACCTGAATAT
>NZ_RZOS01000216.1:0-9399 GCF_004022605.1 Mesorhizobium sp. M4B.F.Ca.ET.089.01.1.1 | reverse complement strand
ACATGGTCCGCAGCTTGTGGCAGCGAAAAAGCACGCCCCCTTGCCCGACCCTGATCTGCGAAAACAGAGCCGGGCCGGGTGACGACGCCTTGACCGCCAGCAAAGCGACAAGCAGCACGGGCGACGTCGCCACCAACATCGAGGCTGCGATCACCAGATCGAACGCTCGCTTGTGCCCTTTCATGGGTTAGAGCCTGTTTCATCTCGGTAGAATCGGGATGGGGCTCTATCTTTTTGTTTGAGCATAGCCCTTTCCAAAAACCGGAATCCGCTTGGGGCCATGCTCTAGATCCGGCGCCAGACAAATGCCAGATAGAGGCCAAGCGTCCCCGGTAGTGTCTGTCGGTAAACGCCGCTTCTGCGCAGAAGCCGCAAGCGGCGGGAGATACCGCCGTTCCGAGCCCTTATGAACAGGCCGAGGCAGGCCGCAGCGTCCTTGGTCAGTATGTCGCGGTTGACTGCGAGACCACCGAGATTGCTGTCGGTCCAGCTGGCGAATTCACCTCTGAACAGGCGCCCGAGCCTGGAGAGCCTTGCTTTCCAGGAAACATTGGCGCCGACCAGGTTTGCCGCGTGCTGGCGGTAGCGCACCAAGGGCCGCGGGTCGTAGCGGACCATGCCCCCGGCGGCGGTGACGATCAAGTAGGCCCACCAGTCGTGACTGACGAACTCCGTCTTTGCCGATGCCTTGGCCAACAGGTGACGGGCGGCGCGGTTGATCAGCATCGTGTTGCCGCCGGCAATGCTCTGCACCAGGGCGTTGCGAAATGATGGCGGGCGCCGGAACAGCGGCGAATAGCCTGCAGCACTCCCGGTTTCTGAGATCGTCGCGGTTCTCGAGCAGAACAGAAGAGGGGTTTCCGCGTCGAGCGATCGCATCCAGCGCAGCGCGCTCTCCAGCCGGTCAGGCTCCCAGATGTCATCCTGATCGCAAAAGGCGTAGTAGTCGGCGTCGATGCGTGGATCGACGATCATTGAGCGGAAATTGGCGGCGAAGCCCTTTTGGGGCCCCTTCACCAGGGTCAGGGAGCCCTTAGTCCAGCGAGGCCGCCAAGCCTCGACGAGGGCTTGCGTGCCATCGGTGGATCCATCGTCGGAAACCCACAGGTCGACGAGCGGATGCGACTGGGCGAGCAGGGACTGCAACTGCTCCTCAATGAAGGCCGCACCGTCCTTCGCGCCCAGCAGCACGGCCACACGCTGATCTTGTCTGGTCACGGGTCTAGAATCACCTAGGCTGCACAAATGGCTATCGGATCGGTTTCAATAGCCAATCATTGCCGCGCAGGACAGGTCTAACGAGTTTGTCCAACTATTTTCGGCAGTGCTTCCAGTCGCGCGCCAGCAACGGGCTTTTCCGCCTGATACAGTTCCGCCAGCACGGCAAGGGCGGCCGCCTTGTCCTGGTCCCGAATCGCCGCCTGCAGCGACGTCAACGCGGCCTGGATTCTCGGCCATTCCACGACGTCGGTCCTCAGGCCGAAAATCTTGGCGATGTCGAGCGTGACGATCTCTTCGTTCTCGCCCTGAAGGGTCTCGTGCAGCTTCTCGCCGGGCCTGATTCCGGTAAAGCGGATCGGAATGTCAGTGTAGGGGCTCTTGCCGGCCATACGGATCATGGTTTCGGCCACCTCGAGTATCGGCACCGGCTTGCCCATGTCCAGCATATAGATGGCATAGTCGTCCTTGCCCGGACGCTGTTCGGCATCGGCGGCAGACATGATGACGAGGTCGACGGCCTCGGCAACCGTCATGAAATAGCGGGTCATGCGCCGATCCGTGATGGTGACGGGGCCGCCTGCCTCGATCTGCGCCTGGAAGATGGTGGCGACCGAGCCAGTGGAGCCAAACACATTGCCGAAGCGCACGGCAATGAACTTGGTGCCGGGCCGGCGCCCGCCCTGCCCGGCCGCCTGCATTTCGTGGAGCGAGCTGACGATCTGCTCGGCCGCCCTTTTGGTGATGCCGAGCACCGAGCTCGGATCGACCGCCTTGTCGCTCGAGATCAGCAGGAACTGCGGAACCCCGCATTTGGCCGCGACTTCGGCGCAGGCAAGCGTGCCGAAAATATTGGTCTGAATCGCCGCTTCCCAGTTCTCCTCGAGCAGCGGCACATGCTTGAGCGCCGCCGCGTGGAAGATGATGGAAGGCTTGAACTCGCTGACGACGCGGGTCATCTGCCGCCGGTCGGTGACGTCGATGATGCGGCTCGTCAGCCGGGCATGGTCCTCTTCGTCGATCAGCTGATCGAGCTGGAAGATGCCGAACTCGGAAATATCGGCGACCAGCACGGCCTCGGCGCCGAGTTCCAGCGAACGCTTGACGAGGATGCGGCCGATGGAGCCGGCGCCGCCCGTCACCAGCACCCGCTTGCCGCTGACGAAGCTGCTGATGCGTCCGACGTCGGTGGCAACCGCCGAACGACGCATGATCGTTTCCATCTCGACGGCGTCGAGCACCAGCTTGCCGCCCTGCCCGAGCTCGGAGACGCCCGAGAACCGCACGACGGATATGCCGCTGTGGCGGGCGACGCGAACCAGTTCGGCGTATTCCTCGATCTCGCTTTCGGCGCCGTTGCCGAAAATCAGCATGTCGAGATTCTGCGTGCCTTTGGCGTATTCCTCCAGGACCTCGACCAGACTGGGGCGCACGGCCACCACGGGAACACCCTGGATGCGCGTGCCCAAAGGCGCTTCGGTGCCGATCGCCATGATGCCGGCGATGGAATATTCCGCCGGGTTCGCGGTGCGCGTGAACCTGATGAGGACGTCAGCCTCGCCCAGCCTGCCGACGAACAGCGCCTGCTTGACCAGCGGATTGTTCGAGCCGCGGCTCAATATCGCCCAGCTCGCTCCGTCACGGAGGAACCGGTAGTAGAGCCGGGGAGCAGAGATGATGGTGAAGGAGACGAGGAAAAAGACAATGAACTGGCGCTCGTTGAGGCCGATCACCGGCTGGAAGGTACGAAACGTCAGCGAGGCGAGATAGAGCAGGACAGTCAAAGTCGCGCAGCTCTTCAGGATGTTGAAGAAATCGGGCGTCGAGGCAAACCGCCACACTGTGTTGTAGAGCCCGCAATACCTGAACAGGAGATGGCTTAGAACGACGATGCTTGCCCAGCACGCCAGGCCCGTGGGCGACAGCGCCCCGAACGACAGACCAGACCGCGACAAAACCAGGCTGAGCGCCACCGCGATCAGGACCATGACGATGTCCTGAAGCATGATGATAGCGCGCCGTATCTTCGGCCGAAGTCCGGACACGGCTTCTACGTATGAGGTCATTGGGTAGTACTGAACTCCAGGCGCGAAGATAGTAACGCTAAAGTGGCGCCAGATCGATTGTCATCCGACACCGGCCACCTATCAAAGTGCCAAATCTTCAACCCGCCGCCTTCTATCGCATAGCGCGGAGTTGGGGGCTTCGCCAGATTTTTTTGGAAATGCACGTGGTTACCTGTCAATCTAGGCGATCCGGCGGGAGGCGCGCGCCGAGGCCGAGGCGCTTTAGATTGGAGTTGGATCGAATCCTATGCGCGACCCAACATTGCCGGAGAGATAGCTCGTCAATCTCAGATCCGCACCTGTTTACATGCCAAGGATGTTTCTTTGTCACGACCGGCTCTTACGCACTGTCGCCCGTCTATCCGGCGTCAGATCTTAGTAGCGACTTTAGATACCTGACCGGGTACATCACCCTCCACGAATGGCTGTTTTTTATCTGGATCGTTTCTTTTTGAGCCGCCTTCAACTGTTCGGCCACACTTTCAAGCTGGCTTTCCGCATCGTTGGCCCGAAGCGCTTCACTGTCGGCCTTTGCCATCAAATCAGCCTCGCGGGCTTTGGCGTTTGCCCTCAGATCAGCTTCACGGGCCGCGGCATCCGCCTTCTGCTCTTCGGCCAGACGCTGGAGGTCATTCAATTGCTCCGTCAGTTGCGCCCCTCTTGCAGCCGCTTCGGCGCGGTTCCTCTCCAACTCAGCCACCTGTTCGTCGGCAGCGCATCGCTGCTGCGCCAGCCGTTCGGCGGCCGCCTTTTCGCGAGCGGATATCTCGGCAAAGAACGCTGCTCCGAAAACCGGATTGAGGCTGTCGAAGGCGCCACGCACCGCATCAAGTCGCGACATCGCCGCGGCATCGGCCTGGTCTTCCTCAAGTACCTTCACTGCGCCGTAAACTTGCTTGATCCAATCATCGATCCTCGGGTCAGCTTCTAACTGACCTCGGCTCGCAGCATGGTGCTGATGCTTATCCGCAAAATGATTGGAAAGGGCTGCCGACCACTCCGCCTTGGGCAGAGGCCAGTCGATCTTCAGGGTGCTTGTGATCCCGTCGATCCCCTCGCGCCACTGATCAAACATGCCTTCATAGGATAGGAAAATCCGCGGCTGGCCCCGCGTCGCGTGCTCGGCCTCCAACGCATGGCGCAGCCAAAGAAGGGAACTGAAACCGACCGTGAATTCGTCACGCTTGGCCAGAGACGCGATCACCGCCAAGGGGTTGCGCCCGATCAGCACATAGCGAACGTCGATACGCATTTGCTTCATGACACCCATGTACAGCGGCACGAAACGAGATATTCGCGGCTCCTTGAGTACGAAGAGCGAGGCACTGCCATACTCTTCGTCAATCAGCTGAGCGATCTCGGCCTGGTAGAATTGCAGGCGCCCCGGAATAAGAACGTTGGGATCAAGGGATCTCCAATCATCCCACCGGCTGCCGAGCTCGGCCAGCATCCGATCATTAAGCTCCATCAGCCGTTGCGGCTCCCAGTGGCCTTCTTCGTTGGTTGGATTGGCGCCAAGCATGGTCTTCGGCAGCTCAGCACCAAGCAGGCTAATCGCCCTAGTCAGGGCGCTGGTGCCCGATCGATGCATGCCGATCACCATGATGCAGGTACGCTTCGCTGCTTTCGGCGCCGCTTCGGCGGCCTGCGGCGTCGCATCGTGCAAATTTCCGGATGATGGGTAGTTGCTCAAGTCGTCAATGCTCGCCCACGCCAAGCGTCAGGGTGGCCATCACGATGACAATTAGGAGCCGCATATTCGGCCGAAGTCCAGACACGACTTCTACGTATGAGGTCATGGATAGTACTGAACTCCAGGCGCGAAGTACGCTAGTGGCGCCAGATCGACTTCATCCGTCACCGGCCACCTGTTAGAGTGCCAAATCTTCAATCCCGCCGCCCCCTATCGCATAGCGCGGAGTCGGGGGCATCGCCAGAGGTTTTTTAGATGTGCGTGTGGTTAAGGCGCCACTTCCGGCTTGATCGTCCCGCGCGCAAGACGCGAGTACCTTCCAACTTCAGGCGCCTGGCAATGGGCTGTGCATTGTCCAATCAGTTCCCATTCTGGTCCCCATAAGCCCTCCCAATCAAAATGCTGGCAATGAGGCGTTCTCTGTCGAGACATTGCGGGTCCCGATCGAGTGTCCGATGGGCCTCATCGGCGAGCGGGGAATAGCTTTCGACGGCGGCCATTTTTCTCGCTCGGGCGGCGTGGTCGAGTTGAATTTCCAGTTCAATAGGTCCCGCCACGTTTGGAACCGCTGCGGAGCAAAGGTACTTTAGGCGAAGCGTGTAGGCTTAAGTGCCTTCGAGGGGGATACCGGAAGATCAACTAAGCCTCATCTACAACGCGGTTGATCTCATTCGCTTCAAACAACGCCCGCAACTGCCCGCACGGCCCGCGAGCGCCTCCTAGAGATTGGTCTCTCGCATTCGCGCCGGAGATGGTTTCACATCGTAAAGGAGCTGCATGGACGGCAGATTCGCCAGAACCAACGGCGCTTCTGATGATGTTGCAATCAAATACCGAAATTCTAGGGGGCAATGCCGCCTCTTTGACGAAACTGGGCGAGCAGGTCGGCTCGATCGAACTTGAAATTGCCAAGAGTCGCCAGATCGCGCTCGGTGAATCCAATTCGCACGCTGCCGCTGCTGAAAGCAGCCAAACCATGCTGCGCGCAATTGACAAAGAAGTTTCAGTCCTTGCAACTTTTGTGACCTCAACCGAAAGATCCTTCTTTGGGCTCGCAGGAGAGATTGAAATTGGTCGCGCGCGAATCGTCGGCTTCATCTGGGCGATCGGCAGAGGACGGGCGGCTTCGGCGGCGGTATGAGAAGTCCTAACCTCGCGCTCTCGGGAAGTGACTCTCGAAAACCCGAAGCCAGAACCGATAAATTGGCTTGGCGGTGTGAGAACCGAGGGAACACCAGCATGGCCGGAACTCGATCTACCCCTGTCCTGTCATGAGAGACTGACGTTTGCCCTGCGGCCGCTTTTCAAAGACGACAATACTGTCATAGACACAGATTGAGTCTGTTGCATGGGTGAAGGCGTTCGCCGGCAACGCGCCACGAGCGTGATGAGCGTTGATTTCGTCGAGCTTTCCCTTGGCAAATTCCATGAACGACCCCGGCTTGCGGAGCCCGCCGCCATAGTCCTCCCAATAGCTCGTATGCGTGTCCTCGACGAAGTAAACGCCGTTCGGCTGCACATGATGGTAGAGATGCTCAAATGTCGCGATGACATGGTCCATCATGTGACTGCCGTCATCGATGACGATGTCGATGGGACCATACTTCTCGACGATCCGATCGAGGAGTTGAGTGTCATCCTGGCTTCCAACGAAGACCTCCACCCCTTGCGACTCGTGCGCCTTGCATGCAGGATCGATATCGATTCCAATAATTCGCGCGCCCTCGCCGAAATAGGCTCGCCACATCTCAAGCGATCCTCCCTTGTAGACGCCGACTTCAACGACGACCGGCCTTCGATCTCTGAACCTTTCGAAGTGACGTTCATAAACCTCGAAATAGTGCAGCCATTTGTAGATCTCTTTGCCGTTGTTGTTCAAAAAGTACTGATGCAAGAACCCGCCCATCGTAGCCTCCTTGGCGTCGGACTTTGCCACCGCCAGTTGCTCTGATTGTGGCTGTCTCCTCCCCTTATCAACGAGGTTGGTCCTGAGCCGCGCAAAAACCGGCTCCCATTCGTTTGCAACCAGGCAAAGCGCTTCCCCAAGATTTGCCGCGATCTCGGTAAATTCCATGTTTGCAAAGCGTTCTTCCGCTTGGACAATCCACGAAGGATCGTATCTACGCTTGCCAAAGCCGGATACGACGGTGAGCCCAGTCCAAGGCGTTGCAATGGTAAACACGTCGAGATCAGTGCGAAGCGCCTTGAGTGCCGGAACCATTTTCCAGACATCGCCGGTGTGGAATTGCGTTGTCGGCGGAACCTTTTGCGTCGTGTCGTCCAGGGGAACAGTGTCGTGCACGAGCAAAACCGAGCCCATGTCGCAGTAGTGTTCGAGGTTCGCAAAATCGCGCAATGCCTGGTCGAAAGTGTGAAGACCGTCAATGAACCCTACACCCACCGGGCGGCCGGCTAGCAAGACATCCGCTCCGCCGCGATCAAAAAAGGCGTCACTCGTCTCAGGAAAAATGTGCGTTTCTGTGCTGAGTGCTACCGTGGCGCGTGGATTGGGATCGATCCCGATTGCAAGAGCCGGAGCCTTGATCTTGGAGAGCGATACGCCGTCACAGACGCCTATCTCCACCACGACCGCGGGTTCTAGCTCCGAGTAAAGACGCTCCAGCCAGTCGTAGTAGAAAGGCCCGGACATCCGTGTGTTGGCCAGGCCGACATGGGCCCCCACAGTATCAGGGTTGAGGTCTAATGCTTTGCGGTATTGGACTTCTGCCGTTTCGTTGTCGCCGATGGCAAAGTACGCATCACCGATCCCAGTAAAATAGGCGGCGTTTCGAACTGGATTGTGTCGGGCAAGAATGCCGGCAGAAGAAAGAAGTCGCGACGCCGCAAGCTCGGCTGGTGCATGCGTGCTTGCCATGCGAAGGATGTCTGCCGCCGTCTGGTAATGCCCCGACTGAAACTGACCCTTGGCCAACTCAACCAGCGTCGCCGCTGTCCGGTTCGTCGGCACGCGTTCTTCTGGGGGCTTCAACTGCGCCCTAAAGCCCGCGGCGGTGGCTGGAGCGACCCTGAATGGGTTTGCAATTGTCGCCCGGGCAAGGTGCGGCAGAAGCGATGAAGGCAGCGAGCCCACGAATGCCGAGGGGGTGTGAAAAGTAAACTCGCCTGTCCCCCTCAATGCATCCCTTTCAGCCTTCCAGACGATCCAGTTCTTGCGCTGCCGCTCGACGCTTGCGTTGGTGGACACCCCGCCATGCAGTTGGTGAAATGTAGCCTCTCCCAGAGTGAGGATGAGCTGTGCTTGCGACAGCTTCATCGCACGTTCGAGCGTGTCGAGGTTGACCAGGCCGCCGCCCGGACAGCTGAAGCGCTCGTCCATGCCGTCGATCGCCTGCCAACCCTCCCGGCTCATGAAGAGGACATTCGCTTCGTGTATCGGTGAGAACCACGGATCGACCGACGACTCATCCATCGTCCCGATCTCGAACAACCGATACCCATCTTCCGGCCATAGGATGGATTGCAAAAGCGAATCCTCGATGGCCTTTGTATAACCATTCGCAGGCGCATTGGCTTGGATATCGCTTCCAAGATACCAGCCAGGCGCAGCCACTACTGCCATCGGTGCCATGTCCAGGCCGATGCGCGCGAAATGCACCAAACCGGGCGTCACGATCCGCGCGCCGTCGATCATCACCCCGATCTTGTCGCCTTTGGCCTCCTGTATCCCGCGGTTGACGGCAGCCACAGGCGAGGGTGATGCGTCATCGATGCGCAGCAGGCGAAAATTCGGCCCATATTCCGCGACCAGACTCCCGCGAACGGCTGGTGATGATCCGTTGTCGACGACAATGATCTCGTAGTCGTCCGTCGTCACGCCTTGCTGATAGGGCGTTGCCAGCGAAAGCAGGGTCCGGGGCAGTTCTCGGGCGATGTTGTAAGCGACAACAACGATGGACACGTGATTCGGTTTCATCGCGATTCCATGGGTCAGCTGTGGGCAATCGGCTTTTGCCACCAACCGCCGGTCCAGTCTATCTCGTGTATCTTAGCTTTGATGCGGTTACGTGCGCGGTAATCCTCGACCGCCTGCAGGCATGGCAGATGCGCAAGATCGTCGATGATCGCAAAGCCGCCGGGCGACAGCCTTGGATAAAGCGCTTCAAGGCTGTCCATCGTCGACTCATACATATCGCCGTCCAGCCGGATGAGGGCGAATGGACCGGCTTTCAAGTCAGGCAAGGTATCCCCGAACAAGCCTTTGACGAAGATCACCTGATCGTCCAAAAGGTCATAGGCAGCAAAGTTGGATTCAACCTGAGCCTGATCAATCGCCAACTGGCGATATTCGTGTAGTCTGTCTCCCTGGTCGGCAGGAAAATTCTCGGCGTCCGGCGGCGGCAGACCGTCGAATGAGTCGGCGACATAAACCTTCCTGTCTTTTACCTCATTGGCGGCCAGTAC
>NZ_RZOS01000215.1:0-9415 GCF_004022605.1 Mesorhizobium sp. M4B.F.Ca.ET.089.01.1.1 | reverse complement strand
GGCGTGGTCCTGCAGACGCTGCATGACGATGCCGGTCTGTTGTTTTCCTCGCTGCTGGTGACGCTCAGGATCACCTTCCTCAGCCTGCTCCTTGCGGTCATCGGCGGCGTCGGGCTGGCGGTGCTGTTCGCACAGTCGAAATGGGTGGAGATGTCGTTCTTCCCCTTCGCCATCGTGCTGCAGGTGACGCCGATCGTCGCCATCTTCCCGCTGATCAACATCTACATCAACAACCAGACGACCAAGCTGCTGCTCTGCGCCTGGATCGTCGCCTTCTTCCCGATCCTCTCCAACACCACGCTTGGCCTGAATTCCGTCGACCGCAACCTGCGCGACCTGTTCAAGCTCAACGGCGCGACCCGCTGGCAGCAATTGCGCTATCTGCGCCTGCCGGCGGCGATGCCCTATTTCCTTGGCGGGCTGAAGATCGCCGGCGGCCTGTCGCTGATCGGCGCGGTGGTGGCGGAGTTTGTCGCCGGCGCGCAGGGGCAGTCGTCGGGGCTCGCCTCGCGTATCATCGAGGCCGGCTATCGGCTCAACGCGCCCCGCCTGTTCGCGGCACTCATCCTGATCTCGCTCACCGGCATCCTGATTTTCCTGGTGCTGTCGCTGGTGTCGCATCTGATCCTGCGCCGCTGGCACGAGAGCGCGCTGAAGCAGGAGCGGTAGGGTGGTGTCTGTCCGCGTAATCCGAGGAGTTGCGGCTTGATACCGGCCTCTGGTTCTTACCATCTCGCCAATGTCCGCGTTCACCAGTCGCTGACGCCCGGCCTCACTGCCACATTGGACAGCGACGGCTTCGCGCTCGCCGACATCGCCGTCGCCGACGGCAAGATCGCCAGCATCGTCGCGCGCGGTCGCTCGAAAACGCCGGCCGATGCCATCGATCTTGCCGGCCGCATCGTGCTGCCGTGCTTCGTCGACTGCCACACCCATATCGACAAGGGCCATATATGGCCGCGCAAGCCAAATCCCGACGGCACTTTCATGGGCGCGCTCAATGCCACGGGCGCCGACCGCGCCGCGCGCTGGAGCGCGGAGGATGTGGCGCGGCGCATGGATTTCTCGCTGCGCTCCGCCTACGCGCACGGCACCAGGGCCTTGCGCACGCATCTCGACAGTGTCGCGCCGCAGGAGGAAATCTCCTGGCCGGTGTTCGAGACGATGCGCGAAAAGTGGCGCGGTCGGATCGAGCTGCAGGCGGCCTGCCTGCTGGGCATCGAGAGCGTGCGCGACAAGGCCTGGTTCGAGCGGTTGGCGAAACGTGTCGCCGCCGCCAAGGGCGTGCTCGGTGTCGTCACCTATATGGTGCCGGACCTGGAAGAACTTCTCGACCAGGTCTTCGCCCAGGCGATCAAGCACGGGCTCGACCTCGATTTCCACGCCGACGAGACCGACGATGTCGCGGCGATATCGCTGAAGAAGATTGCCGAGGCCTCGCTGTGGAATGGTTTTGACGGCAACATCCTGGTCGGCCATTGCTGCTCGCTCTCGCGCCAGCCCGACCTTGAAGTGCTGGACACGCTGGACAAGGTGGCGAAGGCAGGGCTCGCCGTGGTGTCGCTGCCGATGTGCAACCTCTATCTGCAGGACCGGCGCAGCAACAACACCACGCCGCGCTGGCGGGGCGTGACGCTGCTGCATGAGATGAAGGCGAGGGGCATTGCGGTCGCCGTCGCGTCGGACAACACACGCGATCCGTTCTACGCCTATGGTGATCTCGACATGCTCGAAGTCTACCGCATGGCGACGCGCATCCTGCATTTCGACCACCCGGTCGGCGACTGGCCGCAAGCGGTGGCGGCGACGCCGGCCAAGGTGATGCGGCTGGAGGGCTTTGGTACACTCAGCGCCGGCGGCAGCGCGGACTTCATCGTCTTCAAGGGGCGGAGCTGGACCGAATTGCTGTCGCGGCCAGAATCGGATCGCATCGTCGTGCGCGAGGGCAGGGCGATCGAACGGAAACTGCCCGACTATGCCGAACTCGACGAATTGATGGTGTGACGATGGATATCGCAGCGCTGAAACGCGATCTCGATGGATTGAAGATCGACGACCATCCGGCGATCGTCCAGCAGAAGAGCCGCGACTTCTACTGGTACAGCCCGGTGCTCAAAGCACAGCTCGACCATGTCACCGGCGACCTGATCGTCACGCCGAAGAGCGAGGACGAGGTGATCCGCGTGCTCGCGGCATGCCACCGGCACGGCGTTCCGGTGACGCCGCGCGGCAGCGGCACCGGCAATTACGGGCAGGCGATGCCGCTGTCGGGCGGCGTGGTGCTGAACCTCGCCGAAATGAACCAGGTCAAGGCGATCGCGCCGGGGCGGGTGGTCACCGGGCCGGGCGCGGTGCTGGCCGAGATCGACAAGGCGACGCGCGCGCATTCGGCGCAGGAGCTGCGCATGTCGCCCTCGACCTACAACACGGCGTCGATCGGCGGCTTCGTCGCTGGCGGTTCGGGCGGCGTCGGCTCGATCCGCTGGGGCGGCTTGCGCGACCTCGGCAATGTCATCCGGCTCCGGACCGTGACGATGGAGGCGGAACCGCGCGTCATGGAACTGACCGGCGAGGAGGTGCTCAAGGTCATGCACGCCTACGGCACCAACGGCATCATCACCGAGGTCGAGATGCCGCTGACGGCGTCCTATGACTGGATCGATGTCATCGTCGGCTTCGACGATTTCATGGACGCGGCCGGCTTCGGCAACGACCTCGCCATCCAGGACGGCATATTGGCGAAGCTGATCACGCCGATCGCCGCACCGATCCCCTACGACTATTTCAAGCGGCACCAAAAATTCTTCCGACGCGAGCAGAGCATCGTGGTGTGCATGATCGCGCCGCATGCGATCGAAGCCTTTGTCGCCTTCGTGAAGAGCGGCAAGGGCGAGATCGTCTTCCGGGCCGACCAGGAGGCCGATCTCAAGGGGCTGCCGCCGGCCTACGAATTGTCCTGGAACCACACGACGCTGCGGGCGATCCGGGTCGATCCGACGATCACCTATCTGCAAGCACGCTATCCGTCGCCGGATCATCTCGCCCACGTCAAGGCGATGGTCGACCGCTTCGGCGACGAGGTGCCGGCGCATCTCGAATTCATCCGTTTCGACGGCGCGATCGGCGCCGCCGGCCTGCCGCTGGTGCGCTACACCACGCAAGAGCGACTGGACGAGATCATCCGCATCCACGAGGATAATGGCTGCTGGATCTTCAACCCGCACCGCTACACGCTGGAAGAGGGCGGCATGAAGCGGACTGACGATGTCCAACTCGCCTTCAAGCGCGAGACCGACCCGCAAGGCCTGCTCAACCCCGGCAAGATGATCGCCTGGGAGAACCCGGACTATGATTACCGCTCCGGCAAGTCGTTCCTGTTCAAGGGGCTGCAAAAGGTGGGGTGAGACGATGACGGGCGTTTGGCGCTGCACCCCCCTCTGGCCTGCCGGCCATCTCCACCTCAAGGGGGGAGATTATTCGCTCCGCCGCTTTCGCCAATCTCCAACGTTGCAAAGAAAGGCGTGGCGGAAAAGGGTGCCTGGCGCTGACCTAGGGAAACTCCTCCCGTGAACATCCTCGTCCTCTACGCTCATCCGGTGGAGACCAGCTTCAATGCCGGCCTGCACCGGACGATCGTCGAGCGGCTGAGCGCGGCAGGTCACACGATCGACGACTGCGACCTCTATGCCGAGGATTTCGATCCCCGGCTGACGCGGGCCGAACGGCTCGGCTACCACGACCAGCGCGGACCGGGCGATGCCGTTGCCGGCTATGTCGAAAGGCTGCGGAAAGCCGAGGCGCTGGTGCTGTCATTCCCGGTGTGGAATTACGGCTATCCGGCGATCCTGAAAGGCTTCTTCGACCGCGTCTTCCTGCCTGGCGTGTCGTTCAGGCTGGTCGAAGGCAAGGTGCAGCCGACACTGCACAACATAAGCAAGCTCGCCGCTGTCACCACCTATGGCGGCAGCCGGTTCCGGGCCCTGCTGATGGGTGACCCGCCGCGCAGGGTGGTCAAGCGCATGCTGCGCGCCACCATCAAGCCGGGCGCCTCCGTCTCCTATCTCGCGCATTACTCGATGAACCTCTCCACCGACGCGTCGCGGGCGGCCTTCACTTCGAAGGTGGCCGCGAGCATGGATCAATTCTAATGCGCGTGCTGGTGGTCTATTGCCATCCGGTGCCCGAGAGCTTTTGCGCGGCGATCCGGGACGGTGCCGTCGAGGTGCTGACGCGACGCGGTTGGGAGGTACGGCTGCTCGACCTCTATGCCGAGAATTTCAATCCGGTGATGAGCTGCGAGGAGCGGCGTTTCTACAACGAGCGCGCGCCGCAGGATCCGGCGCTGAAACCGCATTTCGAGCATCTCATGTGGGCCGAGGCGATCCTGTTCGTCTATCCGACCTGGTGGTACGGCCTGCCGGCGATGCTGAAGGGCTGGCTCGACCGGGTCTGGGCGACCGATGTCGCGTTCAAGCTGCCGGCCGGCAAGGGGCGGATCACGTCGCTGATGCGGCATGTGACCAAGGTCGGCGTCATCACCACCTGCGGCGCGCCGACCTGGTGGAGCGTCGTCGTCGGCCAGCCCGGCCGCAAGACCATCCTGCGCGGCATGCGGGCGCTGTGCGCCACGCGCTGCCGGACCTTCTTCCTGGCGCATTATCTGATGGACGCCTCGACTCCCCGCAGCAGGGCGGCGTTCCTGGCGAAGGTAAGGGTGAAGCTGGAGCGGTTTTGAGATTGGCCTTCTTCGCCCCGTTTACGGGGAGAGCGACTGTCTTGGCTGTCAAGCTGTTTGCCATGGTTTTTGGTCGCGGATGATGGCGTTGAGAATGGTCAGCAGCTTTCGCATGACGGCCACGACGGCGACGATCTTCGGCTTGCCGACCTCGACGAGGCGGTCGCGAAAGGCCTTGAGGACCGGATTGTGGCGTATGGCGACGAGGGCAGCCATGAAGAGGACGGCACGCACGCGGCTCCTGCCGCCGCCGATGAAGCTCTTGCCACGCCATGTGCCAGACTGCCTCGTCCATGGTGCGAGACCTGCGAGCGCTGCGATCTGGCGCCGGTCGAGGCTGCCCAACTCCGGCATCTCTGCGATCATGGTGCGGGCAACGGTGGGACCGATGCCTGGTACGGAGGACAGCAGTTTTTCCCGGACCCGCCAGAGTGGCGACTTGCGGATATGATCGTCCAGGTCGGCATCGAGGCTTTCCAACTCACGCCTGAGCGCGGCGAGCAGGCGCTTGATGCTCTTTTGCGCCTGTCTTGCGTTGACCGTGCGGGCGCGGTTCTCTTCGGCCACGATCATCTGCACGATCTGACGCCGGCGCGTGACGAGATCGGCCAACGTCCTGGTCTCGGCATCGCGCAGCGGCCGCAGTTCCGGCTTGGTCGCAGCTATGAAGGCTGCGATGACGGCAGCATCGATCGGATTCGCGCCTGTGCCGCGCGCTCCCAGACGAAGTCGAGAACTGTCTGATCCTCCAGCAGTGCGTTGACGCCGCCGCCGCCAGGAATGCACAGCACGTCGAGAGGCCGGCAATCGTCGAAGGTGGCTGTCGCGGTAAGGGGCAGCCGCGTCGACGACATCACCGGATCGCGTCCTTCCAGATCAATTCCACCTCGGCGCCCTTTGCCGATGCCAGGACTTCGTAGGGGCCGGTGAGGTCGAGTTGCTGGACGTTGGGGAACACAAGGATGCCGAGACGAAGGACCATGGAAATCTCCTCAGGTTGACTCCGGCCAAGCTAAGGCATCATGCTTTGGCAAGATCGCCAATCACCCCTCGTTTCAAGCCAAAGCCATGCGCCGTATCGAAATCCTTGCCTATCCCGACGTCCAGCTCCTCGATGTCAGCGGGCCGCTACAGGTGTTCGCCAGCGCCAACGACTTCAAGATCCAGGCCGGCGAACCGGCGGCCTATGAGGTCATGGTCGTCGCCGCCTCGCCGCGGATCAGGACGTCGGCTGGCCTCGTGCTCGAGGCTACGCTGCTGCCGCCGCATGGGTCCGGGATCGACACGCTGATCGTGCCGGGCGGATGGGGCGTCAACGCGGCCTGCGAGGATCGCGAGCTCCTGCAATGGGTGATCGGCCGCTCGCGCGATGCCACGCGAACAGCCTCGGTTTGCAGCGGCGCCTTCCTGCTAGCGACCGCAGGCCTGCTCGATGGCCGTCGCGCGGTTACCCATTGGGGACGCTGCGCCGAGTTTGCACGGCGCTTTCCAGCGGTCCGGCTCGAACCCGACCCGATCTTCATTCGTGACGGCAATGTCTGGACATCGGCGGGGGTCACGGCGGGCATAGATCTCGCGCTGTCCTTCGTCGAGGCCGATCTTGGCCGACGCATGGCGCTTGCCGTGGCACGCCAGCTGGTGGTGTTCCTGAAACGTCCCGGCGGCCAGGCGCAATTCAGCCAGACGCTCAAGCTGCAGGAAGGCGACGAGCGCTTCGACCGGCTGCATGGCTGGATCCTGGACAATCTGGACGGCGACCTTTCGCTGCCGAATTTGGCCGACCGCGCCAACATGAGCCCGCGCAGCTTCTCGCGGCATTATCGCGAAGCGACGGGTCGGACACCGGCCCGCGCCATCGAAGAGATCCGAATCGAGGCAGCGCGGCGAATGCTGGAACGGGGACAGGCGATCAGCCAGACGGCCCGGCGCTGCGGCTTCGGCTCGGAAGAAACGATGCGGCGCGGCTTTCTACGCGTCCTCGGCACCAACCCGCGCGACTATCGCGAGCGTTTCTGATCGCGCCTTCTCGCCCTGAATGTTCGCTACAACGGGCTCTCGACCAGCCGATGTGACTGCACGGCGGCGCGACCGATTTCGGTCAGCGCGTAGATGCCGCGTTCGGCCCTGGCGAACCAGCCATAGTAATTGTGCAGCAGGATGCTCGCCGCGCGCGGCGAAAGCACTTTCAGGTCGCGCGGCCGCTTGGGACCATCGGCCATGGCGGCGGCACAAGCGAGCGCCTCCTGCCGGTAGGCGGTCATGATGGGCGTGCGCGTGCTGCCGCCGGTAGCCGGGTCGCCCTTGCGGCGATAATGCTCCTCCATCAGGCGCGAGCGCCGCCTGGGATCGCGCCGCGGCGGCAGGGCGGCGGGACTGAGCAGGAGTTCGACCTCGCCCTTGCCGCCGACGCCGAGCAAGCCGAAGCCAAGTCGCCGGCACAAGGCCCGGAAGCGGCGGTCGTGCTCGCGGCCCTTGCCGGGCGCCGACATAAGCGCGGCAAGCCAGACCTCGTCGCAGGCGGCGGCGCGATCGACCGCCTGGAGCACAAGCTCGAGATTGAACTGCAGTTTCAGTTCGCAGATGACGACCACCGGCGGCTCGCCTTCGCGCAGCCCGACCACGTCGCAGCCGCCGACTTCGCCCTTGACGGTGAAATCCAGGCTCTCGAGGAACCGCTTCACCGGGACGTAGAGGGACGTTTCCTGCATGCGGCGAGACATAGCCGATTCGGCCCGGGTCCGGACAGCGCCGCCAAAGTGAAGCCGGCCCGCACTATCGTGAAGAACCGCAGCGCGCGTTCGGCCTGGATCGATCGCGGCCAGCGCCGCGACGGCCATTCACTTCGCCAGAAGGCTACTGCCTGGTGAACAGACCGGTGTAGGTCTGGCCGGCAAGCGCATAACTGGCGGCCAGCGTTCCGTCGGGAAGCATTGTGGCGGTGACGTCGGCGCCGTTCGGCAGGCGCCCGAGCTTCAAAGTGCTGCCGACGATTTTCCCGGCGCCATCGGCCACTCCCGGCTTGTTGTCGGCCAGATCTCCCCAGGCATAGGTGACAGTCACCTGCCCGCGCGGAGAAACCGTCAGCACGGCGAGCTTGCCTTCATACATCCCGTCCAGCTGTCCGGCCCATATGCCCGAAAATGCGGCATACTTTGCCGGAACGCCCTTGCCGGGGGGCGTGACCACCACGGATGGATCCAAGACCGCCGAACCCTGGGGAGCAGGAACAGCAACTGCGGCAGCCACGGCAGGCTGGGGAGGTGGCGGTGGCGGCGCTTCAGGCGCCGACTGGCAGGCGGCGAGCGCGAATGCCGCGAATCCGAGCATCGGAAAAGGACTGTTTGGTGGAGCCAATCGGAATCGAACCGACGACCTCTTGAATGCCATTCAAGCGCTCTCCCAACTGAGCTATGGCCCCACTCCCGGCAGTCAGCCGGCGCCGTTTCCGGCGAAGAGATCCGGCGCGGGTTTGGATCCGCGCCGTCAAGTGCAGGCGGCTTCTAACCCCGCCTTCGGTCAAGATCAAGCCTTCAACGACCGCTTTTTCGTCACAGGCCAAAAAGGCCGGCAAACGGTCGCGCCCGGGGCCTGATCAGACCTCGTCGTCGTCGTCGCCGACGCCGATCATGTCAGAGACATCGTCGTCCTCTTCCTCTTCATTGGCAAGGAAGGTGTCGTCCTCGTCGTCGCCGAGGTCCACATCGTCCTCGTCGTCGCCGAGATCGGGAAGATCGTCGCCGCCCTTGGCCTCTTCGTCGGCCTCCTCGAGCGAAACGACCTCGGCGCCCTCTTCGTCCTCGCCGTCGACTTCCTTGTCGGCAACTTCCTCGTCCTCTTCGAGGGCAGAAATCTTGCCATCCTCGAAATAGGAACGCGGATAGCTCTTGCCGGTATAGGGCGAGACAATCGGGTCCTTGTTCAGGTCATAGAATTTCCGACCCGTTTCCGGGTCGATGCGTTTGGTGCCAAGTTCAGCTTTTGCCACAGCAGGCCTCGTAGATAGAAGAGTGGTCCCCTTAACCGCAGTTTACGGCGCTGTCAAAGCCAAAAGCCGGCTTCGGGCCGACGCCGCAAAAGCCCGCAATCGCAGGCGTTGCACCAAGGGGATGACCATTCCCGTCCGCCGTGATACGAGACCGCCGCAACAAAAGAAAAGTGCCGGTGCGCCGGCGTTCCATCCAGGGAAAACCATGTCTCACGCTGCCGCTCCGAAACCGGCCACGGCCCGCAAATCATCAGCGCTCTCCGGCACGGCGCGCGTGCCGGGCGACAAGTCGATCTCGCACCGTTCCTTCATGTTCGGCGGCCTCGCGTCCGGCGAAACCCGCATCACCGGCCTGCTCGAGGGCGAGGATGTCATGCGCACCGGCGCGGCGATGAAGGCGATGGGCGCGCATATCGAGAAGCGCGGCGCCGAATGGGTGATCCGCGGCACCGGCAACGGCGCGCTGCTCCAGCCCGATGGCCCGCTCGATTTCGGCAATGCCGGCACCGGCTCGCGGCTCACCATGGGCCTGGTCGGCACCTATGACATGGAAACGACCTTCATCGGCGACGCCTCGCTGTCGGGCCGGCCGATGGGCCGGGTGCTGGAGCCGCTGCGCCAGATGGGCGTGCAGGTGTTGAAGGCGACGCCCGGCGACCGCATGCCGATCACGCTGCGCGGCCCCAAGCACGCCG
>NZ_RZOS01000214.1:0-9445 GCF_004022605.1 Mesorhizobium sp. M4B.F.Ca.ET.089.01.1.1 | reverse complement strand
ATCCGTTGCAACACATCCGCGTCGACGTCGATGGTCATCTTCAAGCCGTCGTCGAACTTGCGGAAATCCGAATTGCTGGCCACGTCACGTTTGTAGACCTTCGGATCGAAACTGCCGATCGTCCAGCCATATCTATCGGTGACGGCCGTGAGCGTCATCAGGAACATGACCCACAGCTTCGTTAGCCAGCGCCGTCCTGCCGGGGCCGTGGCGCGCGCCTCGATATCGAGGCCGGCAGGCAGCAGGCTGTAGTCCGGCCCGTTCACCGGTACCGGGTGGCCATCGCGTTCCTGCCTGCCGGCAAGGGCGATGATGTCAGACGCCAGAAACTGAAAACCGCGCAAGTCGCGCGACGCCCCCGGTATGGCTATGATCGAGACGATTTCGCCGTGCCGGGCTTCGATCGGGTTCCAGCGGCAGGAGAGGCCGGTCAGATCCGGCCGCGCGCCAGCCGGCGCAGGATCGATGCGGTAGCGCCCCGCTTTCATCTCGGCTTCCGCCCAACTGCCGCCACCGCCGGCGAACATCGCATAGAAGACCGCTTCGGAGGCTTGAAATCTCGCCACGCGAACGTCGCGGCCTTGCGCCCTTATGTCTTTTATCGGCACGATTGCGGCACGCAGGGTCAGGTCCAGTTCGTCCGCCACCCATCTCTGCACATCCGCCAGCGCGTTGCGGGTAACCCCCAGCGCCGAGCCGGGAAACGCCACCAGCGCGCCGTCGCCGCCGAAGACAAAGGGAAGGTCTTGCCGGCCCAGCGCATTGAGCAGCGCCGAAATGACGCTGGCGCCGGCCATGTTGACGGTCTTGTAGCGCCCAGCCTCGATCGCCTTGGTCGAGCCGACGATGTCGGCCGTGGCCAGCGCCCAGCCATCGGGGAGAGGCCGATAGTTGTCGATATCGGCAACGCTTTCGAACTTGGCGAAGACCGGCAGAGAAGCGACAAACGGGTCGGACGCGGCGGCTGTTTCCATGAGCATGAGATAGCACATTTCCACTGCTTGAAGGTGAAGTCGATCGTGCTGCGAAATTGACTTGCGCTGGCTTTGCGATGATAGGGTCCGGAAATGCGAATTGCCTTCTACGCGCCGCTGAAGTCACTCAATCATCCCGTTGCCTCCGGCGACCGCCAGATGGCAAGGGCGCTGGTCAAGGCGCTGGAGCGCGGCGGGCATAGCGTCGAACTGGCTTCCGAATTGCGCTTCTATCTACGCGAACCGGAGTCGAAAAGTTTCCATGCGCTCAAGATCGAGGCCCGAGCGGAAGCCGCGCGGCTGGCAAGGCTTTGGGATCGTGACGGCAAACCCGGTCTCTGGTTCACCTATCATCCCTATTACAAGGCGCCCGACCTGATCGGGCCAGAGCTGGCATCGGCCTTTGCCGTCCCCTATGTGACAGCGGAAGCCTCCTATTCGAGGCGGCGCAACACCGGCTTGTGGGCCGATGCGCAAGCGTCGGTGGTGCGAGCCGTCGAACAGGCGGCGCTGAACATCTGCTTCACGCAAAGGGATCGTCAGGGACTGGCAGAGGCGATACCCGATGCCGCTCTGGGCATGCTTTCGCCCTTCATCGACACATCGGCATTCCGGGAAACGCCGACACGGGGCTGTCCGACGCGCCTCGTTACCGTCGCCATGATGCGCCCGGGCGACAAACTCGAAAGCTATCACATGCTGGCGCAAGCGCTCGGCTCGATCGGCCACCTGCCCTGGACCATCTCGGTCGTCGGGGACGGGCCTGCGCGTGAAGAGGTCAAGGCACAATTCGCGGGCCTGCCCGCCGACCGCGTCGAATGGCTTGGCGCGATTGAGCCAGCCGCCGTGCCGGATGTCCTCTACGGTGGGGGAATTTACGTCTGGCCGGGTTTCGGCGAGGCCTATGGCATTGCCTATCTTGAAGCACAGGCCGCCGGCCTTCCGGTGGTAGCCCAGGACATCGCCGGCGTGCCGGAGGTCGTGCGGGATGGCCAGACCGGGTTTCTCACCCCGCCGGGCGATGTGGCGGCATTCGCTTCCGCCATTGAAAGGCTCCTGACCCGGAACGACGAAAGAACCATCATGGCCGCGGAAGCCAGACGCTTCACCCTCGAAGAGCGTTCCCTCGGTGCGGCGGCTGCGTGTCTGACCGAACTTCTTGCGAAGATCCCGGTTTCATGACACCCGATCGGATCTGGCAACCCCTGGTGGAAGACCTAGCGCGCTGGCAACGGGCGGGCCGCAAGGCAGAGTTCTGGCTGCGCGACGATGACGCCGTGGATCCGACGCCCGCGCTTGACCGGCTGCTCCGCCTCACCGGTGAATTCGCGGTTCCGGTCACCCTGGCCGTGATTCCGGCCCGGACTGATGAGAAGCTTGTCGTCCGGCTTGACGAGGCGCCGCATGCCACGGTCGCAATCCATGGCTGGGCGCACCGGAATCATGCGCCAGAGGACCAGAAAAAGCAGGAGCTCGGCCCGCATCGGCCGCGCGAGGCGGTGCTCGATGACCTGGCGCGCGGGCTGTCGCACGTAACCGGCCTGCATGGCGCACGTGCCGTTCCGATGCTGGTGCCACCCTGGAACAGGATCGACGCCGGCCTGGTTTCCGACCTTGGATCGATAGGATTTACGGCATTGTCGGTCTATGGGCCGCCGAAGCCGGCTTCGCTGGCGGTCATCAACAGCAATGTCGACATCATGGATTGGCATGGCACGCGCGGTTGCCGCGATCATGGCCTGTTGGTTCAGGCTATCGTCGCGCAACTGCAGCAGGCATTCGATGGCGGCGAACCGGTCGGCCTGCTCACCCACCATCTCGTACATGATGAATCGGCCTGGCTTTTCCTCGAACGGCTGTTCGCAGTCACCGCACAGGCTGAAGGCTGCGCATGGCTTCCGATCAGGACATTGATCGGGCGCAGCGCCGGCAAAGGAAAATAGCTCAGCGCTTTTTATGCGATGAGACGGGAAATTCGAGCGTCTGGCCATCCCGCGCGGCAAAAGCGCCTGCAAACCTGTCTTTGGCCAATTTCTCCATCTCGTCCAACTGATCGTCGGTGCGCGACGGATCGTGGTGAAACAGCGCAAGCCCCCGCGCGCCGGCAGCCTCACAGAGCTTGACGCCCTGTTGCCATGTCGAGTGCCCGTTACCGCGATAGCGCTCCATTTCCTCTTCGGTGTAGGTGCAATCGTAAATGACGAGGTCGGCATCCTCGATGAGATCGAGGATCGCCTGATCGAGCTGGCCCGGCTCGTGCTCGGTGTCTGTGATCACCGCCACGACGCGGCCACCCCATTCGACCCGGTAGCCTATGCAGCCACCGGGATGGGTGAGACTGCCGGTTCGGACCACCACTCCTTGGCGCGGCCGAAGCACGTCTCCGGATACGAAATCGCGATAGTCGAGGCTTGCCTTGCAGACATCCAGTCTCACCGGAAACCAGGGCGGCCGCATGAACTCATCGACCATCTGCCGGGTCGTCATGCGTCCCGCAAGATGCCCGGACCAAAGCCTGAGTTTGACGCTCCGGTCATACATCGGCTTAAAGGCCGGCAGCCCGATGATGTGATCGTAATGACAATGCGTGAAAAACAGGTCGAAATCGGTCACGCCCGACGCCCGAAGCGCCCAGCCGGCAGGCCGCAGGCCAGAGCCCGCGTCGAATAGAAGCGTATGCTTGCCGCATCGCATCTCGATGCAGATTGTGTTGCCGCCATAGCGAGAGAATTCTGGCCCCGATACCGAAATGCTGCCGCGCACGCCCCAAAACCTGACCAGGAAAACGTCGTCGTCCATGCAAGCCCTTCGTAGTCCCCCTCGGCCATCGTAGCCAAACAACTGCTGCTAGGCGAGAAAGGTTTTCCTCCTGATGACCTTGTCCGTGAGAGGCCCGTGCCATCACGACGGCAAGGATCGAGCGCAATTCATTCGTTATTGGCGCTTCGCGCGTCGATCAGATCCGCGGTCGTATGGCTCAGGCGATCGGCAAGAACCCGAACCATCTCGATGGTCATTTCCGGGAACTCCTTCATAAGCCTTAGGAAATGATCCTTGTGAATTCTCAAGGCTTCAACCGGACTTGCGGCTCTGACGGTGGCCGTGCGGGAGCTGTTGCACAATATGGCGATCTCGCCAACGATCGAATTTGGCAGCAGTTCGGCAACTTTTATCGGTCCGCTGTCGGAATCGACCAGAATATCCGCCCTGCCTGAAAGGATGACATAGGCCGCATCTCCCTCATCACCCTGCCGGAAAAGGATCTGGCCGGCGGCGTAGCTCACGCGATCGGATGTGAACGCAAGCAGCTTGAGCTTTGTCGGCTCTATGCCAGAGAACAAGGGAACGCGTTGCAGCATTCCAACCTCATCCTTGAGCAGCATTGTCGCGAACCTTCCCAAAACTCACGTCTGCGAGACTAGAACAACCGACCCCCAGATAGGATCAATTCTGTTTCCGGGTAGCGGGACGAACCACGCGAAAGGTGGCGGGCCCGATCAGCCGGAAACCCGAATCCCTTGACCTTGCCACAAGTTCCCACCGGCAGAATGATCCCATCTGAATGTCCAATGCTCTATGATAGCAGTTCCTTGAAGATACCGCTCTCCGCCAAAAGTGTCTCGTGTGTTCCGTCTTCAACCAATTGGCCCGAGTCGAAGACGACAACGCGATCGAACATCATCCCCATTGCCGGATTCGTCACCACCCACACAATTGCCGGCGAATGGCCGTCGCGTCTGGCCTCCTCGAGCACGTTTTGCAGCACCTTGTCCTGCATACGCTGGTCGAGCGCCGACAGCGGCCGGTTGAGAATGAGAAAATCGGGACGCTTGAGCAGGGCCCGGGCGACGTCGAGCTTCTGGCGCTGTCCACCGGTCAGCCGCCTGCCGCCGGAACCGACATTGAAGTCCAGACCGACATCCAGAACTTCGGCATAGAGCCCCAGCTCGTCAAGAATGTCATAGACGATGGAGCGTATGCGGTCCGGCGCGTCGGGATGGTTGTTGCCCACGCGGCCGAACAGGACATTGTCCATGACGGTAGCCGCGGCGATGTATTTGGCGGGATCATACCGTTCGACCGCATTCTGCAGCTCGGGCGGAAGGTTTTCATAGAATCCGTTGCGCGCAGCCACGATCTTGCTCATCAGCTCGTCGCTCAGCAGGCCGAAGCGATGCCGGGGCTCGATATAGGCAAAGCTCAAGGTGACGATCATGGCGCGATCGTTCTCGGAGACCGCCTCGTAGGGACGGTTCTTGAGCCGTTGCAGCAAGGTTTCGTAGGCGGGTATCTCCTCGGCGCTCATGAAGGCGAGCTGCTGGAAGAACTGGTGATCGGGCGGCAGGTCGGCAAACAGCTCGATCGCCTGGTCGGCGATCTCCATGCCCATTTCGTAGAGCGTGCGGTCGAGGCCGGCCTGGCTCAGCACAGAAGCAAAATACGGATTGGCCGCCAGAGCCCTGTCGGCCAGTTCGGGGCCGGCGGCAGCGCCGAAGAGCAGGTTCTGGCCGATCGTTGCTTCCTTGTTGTAGGCGCCCGGTTCGAAAGGAACCACCAGTCCGCTCAGCCCTTCGTGTTCCAGCCGCGTTCGCAGCGCCGCACGCAGTTCGACGATTCGCCTGGCAAGCTCCGTGTGACGCGTCAGGTCGGCCGAAGAGCGCAGGCCAAGATCCAGAATGTCGCGCGACAGAATAACCGCGTCGAGCACCCGGCGCACGGCTTCAAAGAGGTCGTGCGGGCCGGTAGCGCCGGCGGAAGCGTAGTCGATCCAGTCGCTTTGGATATCATGATCGGGATTGCCCGACCGGCGCGCCTCGTGGATGTTCCAGCGGCGCTGGTCCGCCGCAGCGCCGTCGTAAGTCACCGATGTCAGCGGGGCATGCTTCAACCCGTAGAGCAGGTTGTCGCGGAGGCTTGCCTGGAACAAGAAAACATCCGACGAGGCATAGGACATGCGCCGGCCGGTCACTGCTTCGGGGAGTTCAAGCAGGTCGTGGGCGCCCGAAGCGACCTTGCCGCCTTTCGGCCGGTTCAGCCGCGCGAAGGCTTCCGCCAGCGCCTCCGCTCCACCTGTTGCGGTACTGACCAGCGCCACCGTCTCACCCGGCTTGACCTGGAGGGAGATACGGTCGAGGAGCAATGCACCGCCATCGTCCGCTACCGACAGACCGATCGCCGACAGCGTGTCGGTCATCGGCCCGGGGGCGTCGATCGTCAATGCCCCGATTGTCGGTGCAATGACACCGTCGACGGTGAACTGTTCGACGACCTGCTGATATTTGACCTGGACATCCTGCCGCGCCTGATCCCAGTCGATCAGTTCCTTCATCGGTCCGGGCAGGTCCTTGTAGGCGCCGATCACGGCCACGAGCTGGCCGACGTCCAGCCGCCCCTCGATGACCAGATACCCGCCGATCATGTAGAACAGGAAGGGCGTCAGCTGCGCGAGAAAATTGTTGAGGAACTTTACCATGAATTTCCATTGGTAAAGATCGAAGCGGATCTTGAAGATGAGCCCGAGCCGGGCAGCTATGTCGGCGCGCTCGTAGTTCGAGGTGTCGTGGACGTGAACCGCGCCGATGCCGTCGACGATTTCGCCAACCCGGCCCGAAAGCGCGCGCGCCGTAAGCTGCCGTTCGCGACCGAGCACGATGAGCCGCCGCCGCATTCGCGGGATCAGCACGATCTGGATCACCACGATCACGACCGCTATCGTTCCGAGCCAGAAATTCTGGACCATGATGAACAGCATGGCCGTCAGCGCCTGGCCGCCGAGCAGCACCGGCTGCAGGAAGGCGTCGCCGATGAAGCCGCCCAGCGGCTCCACCTCGTCCTTCACCATGGTCGCCACTTCGGCGGATTTCACCCGTTTGAAGTAAAACGGCGGAAACCGCAGCACTCGATCAACCAGATCGAAGCGGATACGCCGCAGCATGCGTTCGCCGAGGCGGCCCTTGTAGGTGTTGATGTAGAGTTTGAACAAGCCGTTGATGACGACCAGCAATAGGAACACGACGCTTAGGGCAAGCAGCGTCGCCGAGCGGTCGAGCTGAAAGCCGGAGAAGAACTGGACCTCGCCAATGAACGGCAGGTCATAGTGCAGTCTCATGAATGGCTGGGTGGCGCCCGGTTGCTCGAAGCCTTTGCCTTGGATCGGGCCGTTGACGATCAGCTTCGGCAGGTCGAAGGACATGAAATACGGGATCATCGAAAGCAGGACGATCATCAATATCCAGAGCTGCTGCTTCCTGGTGTGCCTCCAGATATAGCGGGCTAGGCTGGGTTCCATATGCGACTGTGGGTCCTTCAGCTGGAAGGATGCAGGATGTGAGAGCACCTGCCGGCGAAGGGCGCATCGGCAAGGTCTTCGTCGCCAAAGACAAGCTCGCAGCCGCAGCCCACCCAGGACGCCTTCGGTCCGGACAGATGCAACCGGCCCTCTCCGGGCAATGGCGAAGCGGCTAACAGCATAATCACGTCCCGGATCAAACAGCCTTGCGGGGGGCAAGATTGCGTTGTGTCGCCCGAAATCCCACCATACAAGACGACTATGATGGATGTCACGCAACCACGCAATGCCGCCTTGGACGGGCACGAGCAGGCCCTGGACCTTACGCGGGGAATTGCTGCCTATGTCAACCACCCTCTCGTGAGCGGGCTGGCGCGCGTCATCGCCAAGCATCCGCGGGCCGACATCGCCAACGCCTTCAACCACAAACAGGTCGCCTGCAAGATGTGGGCGCTCGACAGGCTTTTCGAAAGCTGCGGCCGCCGGTTCGAGCGCATATGGGTGCTGGGTGGATGGTACGGCGTATTGCCGGCAATGCTTTTCAACGACGCCCGTTTCGACATAGCGGCGGTCGATAGCATCGACATCGATCCCGAAGTCGGCGCGGTGGCACTGACCCTCAACCGGGAAGCCGGCGACCGGTTCCGGGCGCTGACGGACGATATGTACGCACTCGACTATGCGGCCGGGCAACCCGACCTTGTGGTCAATACAAGCTGCGAACACATAGCCGATCTCGGCGCCTGGCTTGCTCTGCTTCCGCGCGGCACGACTGTCCTGCTGCAATCGAACGACTATTTCAGCGAGCCGACGCACATCAACTGCGTGGCTTCACTGGCAGCCTTCGAAGCCATGGCGGCGCTGCGCGAGATCAGGTTCTCCGGCGAGCTGTCGACGAAGAAATATACGCGCTTCATGCTGATTGGAACTGTTTGAAGCGCTTTGCGCGTCTCTAACCCGGACGCGACCCGCGTTAGGATTTCAAGGACCAGGCTCGATGCCGCTCACGCAGGATTTGCGCCGCGTGATGCGCGCCTTCCAGGTCGAGGCGATGCGCGGATGGCGTCGGCGCCCCAAGCGCCTGTTCGATCGCTTGCGCCAAACCTTCAGGCGTTAAATCCTGTTCCGTCAGCACCGTTGCAAGACCGAGTTCTTCGAGCATCAGGGCGCGAACCGTTTGTTCGGTCTCCCCACCGGCTGCAAATGGAACCAGCAGGGAGCGGCAACCGGCGCGCAGGACATCGCAGACCGTGTTGTAACCCGCCTGCGAGACCGACAGGCGGGCGCCGGTCAGCAGGCTGGCGAAATCCTCGCGGAATCGGAAGATGGACAGCCCCGGCGTGGCATCGTGCGCGATCGCGTCAAATTCGTCTTTCGGCAAGTTTGGGCCGGTGATCAAACACCATTTCCAAGCGTTGTTGGCATTCCTTGCGGCGGCGATGGCGGAGCTGACCAGGTGTTTTCCGGCAGCGCCGCCGCCAACCGACACCAGAACGTCGAAGCGCTCGGAGGCCGCGGGCGGTGGCGGCGCGGCAACGAGCCCCGTGTAGGTGACCTCGGCTGTGATCGCCCCAGCCAGTGGAAATGTCTTGTCGATGGTTGCGAAAGCCGGATCGCCGTGAACCATGACAACGTCGAAATGCCTGTTGATAAGATCGACCGTTTCCTCGTTTCGGCCCGGCTTGACGCGCTCCTGAAGGATATCACGGACAGACGTCGCCAACAGCGGCCTGGGCGATGTCGCGTCGATGGCCTCGATCAGCGGCATGAGTTCGAAACGCATCTGCCGGCGTCCAAATGGAAACGCCTCGATCATGACGATATCAGGCCTGCAATCCCGAAATGCCTGCAGCAGCATCTCTGAACGCCGCTTCTTGAAATCATCGTCGATGGGTTTGCCTTGCAGGTCGACAAGGCCGGAAAATCCTTCATCACTTGAGGTGACAGGTGGCAGGATTACCGACTTTACCCCCGGTCCCGGAAATCCCGCGACCGGCGCTCCGCCGGTCACGACGGTGACGTCAAACCCATCATCGACCAGAGCCGCCGCGATGCGGCTGGTGCGCGCGAGATGACCGATGCCGAGCAGGTGCTGGACATACAAGAAGGCGCGCAGCCGCATCATTCGGCAGCCTGCCACTCCTGTTGGAACAGCTGTTTGAGCTGCCCAATGCTTGCCATA
>NZ_RZOS01000213.1:0-9478 GCF_004022605.1 Mesorhizobium sp. M4B.F.Ca.ET.089.01.1.1 | reverse complement strand
GGCGGGATGGATGTTGACCTCGATGACGCCGGGATCGGGCGCGACACGGATGACGTTAAGGCGCGGGTCGTGCGGCGGGCCGTAGCCCTCGATATGCACCGGCACCGGCGGCGGCAACCATGTCGTGGTCGGCGGCGCGACGCCCAACGACAGTCCGTTCCTGCGCCGGCCGGATCTCTTGAAGAGCCTGGTGCTGCAATGGCAGCGGCACCCATCGCTGTCCTACCTGTTCTCCGGCCTGTTCATCGGACCGACCAGCCAGGCGCCGCGCTTCGACGAGGCGCGCCACGATTCGCTCTATGAGCTCGAGATCGCGATGGCGCAGGTGCCGCATCCGGACAAGGGCGAAGCACCCTTGCCGTGGCTTGTCGACCGGCTGTTCCGCAACCTGCTCACCGACGTGACCGGCAACACCCACCGTTCGGAAATCTGCATCGACAAATTGTTCTCGCCCGACGGCCCCACCGGCCGGCTCGGCCTGGTCGAGTTCCGCGGCTTCGAGATGCCGCCCAATGCGCGCATGAGCCTGGCGCAGCAATTGCTCGTGCGCGCCATCATCGCCCGTGCGTGGAAGAACCCGCTCGACGGCCGCTTCGTGCGCTGGGGCACCTCGCTGCACGACCGCTTCATGCTGCCGCATCATGTTTGGGCGGATTTCCTCGACGTGCTGGAGGACCTCAAGCTCAACGGCTTCGAATTCCGTCCCGAATGGTTCGCCGCGCAGCTCGAATTCCGTTTCCCGTATTGCGGCGAGGTCGAGCATGCGGGGGTCAAGCTGGAACTCAGGCAGGCGCTGGAGCCGTGGCATGTGATGGGCGAGCAGGGCGCGATCGGCGGCACCGTGCGCTTCGTCGATTCATCCGTCGAGCGGCTGCAGGTGAAGACCGAGGGCCTCAATCCGGAGCGTCACGCCATCGTCTGCAACGGTCGCGTCGTGCCGATGAAGGTGACGGCCAACCGCGAGGTCGCGGTCGCGGGCGTGCGCTTCAAGGCCTGGCAGCCGGCTTCCGGCCTGCATCCGGCGCTGCCGGTCAACACGCCGCTGGTCTTCGACATCTACGACCGCTGGTCGGGCCGGGCGGTGGGCGGCTGCGTCTACCATGTCGCCCATCCCGGCGGGCGCAATTACGACACCTTTCCGGTCAATGGCAACGAGGCGGAGGCGCGGCGGCTTGCCCGCTTCGAGCCGCGCGGCCATACACCGTCCGGCTATGTGCTGCACAATGAAGAAGCCTCTGAAGATTTCCCGATGACCCTTGACCTCAGGCGGCCCCCGAGACTCTGATCGGCGATGGCGAAGGGGAATCAGAAGAAGATAGGCGGCAAGCCGCTGACGCACAGTCTGCTGGAGCACTACCAGCCGATCGACGGCGTCGTCGACGAGATGGTCGACGCCTCGGGTAATCCGCGCCCGGCCTGGCGCGCCTTCCTCGAGGCGCTGGAGGACCTCGGTCCTGAAAAGCTGGCCCGGCGCTTTGCCCGCGCCGACCAGTATCTGCGCGACGCCGGCGTCTACTACCGGGTCTACGACAAGGCCGGCGCCAACGAGCGCGAATGGCCGCTGGCGCATGTCCCGCTGCTGATCGAGGAACAGGAATGGGCGGCGATCAGCGCCGGCCTCGTGCAGCGCGCCGACCTGTTCGAGGAGACGCTGGCCGACATTTACGGACCGAACCGGCTGATCGAGAAGGGCATCCTGCCGGCGGGCCTGATCGCAGCCAGCCCGGAATATTTGCGGCCCGTCGTCGGCACGAAACCGGCCAGCGGCCATTTCCTCCACATGCTCGCCTTCGAGCTCGGCCGCGGGCCCGACGGCCGCTGGTGGGTGCTGGGCGACCGCACGCAGGCGCCGTCAGGCGCAGGCTTCGCCCTGGAGAACCGGGTCGCCACCACGCGCGCGCTGTCCGACATCTATGGCGAAATGCATGTGCATCGGCTGGCCGGCTTCTTCCGCCGCTTCCGCGACGCGCTGATCGGCATGGCCAACGACACCGGCGGCCGCGTCGCCATCCTGACGCCGGGGCCGCTCAACGAGACCTATTACGAGCACGCCTATATCGCGCGCTATCTCGGCATCATGCTGCTCGAAGGCGAGGACCTGACCGTCTCGGGCGGCAAGCTGATGGTGCGCACCGTTTCGGGGCTGAAGCCTGTCGGCGTGCTGTGGCGGCGGCTGGATGCCGCCTTCGCCGATCCGCTGGAGCTGAGGCCGGATTCGCAGATCGGCACGCCCGGCCTGGTCGAAGCGATCCGCCGGGGCACGGTGTCGGCCGTCAATGCGCTCGGCTCGGGGCTGATGGAAACGCGGGCGCTGCTTTCCTTCCTGCCGAGGATCTCGCGGGAATTGCGGGGCGAGGAATTGCTGCTGCCGAGCGTCGCCACCTGGTGGTGCGGACAGGACAGCGAGCGCGAGCACGTGCTTGCCAACCTCGACCGCATGGTGGTCGGTCCGGCGCTGTCGACGCGGCTTGCCTTCGAGGACGACGATGCGACTAGGCTCGGCTCGACTCTGTCCGATGCCGAACGGGCCGAACTGGTGTCGCGGATCAAGGACAGCGGCGGCGACTTCGTCGGCCAGGAAGCGGTGACGCTTTCGACCACGCCCGTCTATATCGGTGGCTGGCTGGAGCCGCGGCCGGCAAGCCTGCGCGTCTATCTGGCGCGCACGCCGGATGGCTGGACGGTGATGCCCGGCGGTTTTGCCCGGGTCGGCTTTTCGCAAGACGCGACTGCCATCGCCATGCAGCGCGGCGGCCAGGCGGCGGATGTGTGGGTGGTCAGCGACCGGCCGGTCGAGCGCGAGACGCTGCTGCCGCAGGAGCACGACAGCTTCACCCGCTCGATGCCTGGCAGCCTGCCCAGCCGCGCCGCGGAGAACCTGACATGGCTCGGCCGCTACATCGAGCGCTCGGAAGACACGGCACGCGTGCTGCGCGCCTATCATGTGCGGCTGGCGGAGACCTCCGACCCCGAAACGCCGCTGCTCGCCGACATCAGGGACTATCTCGAACCGTTCGGCATCGACGTCGAGACGGCGATCCCGCTCGGCCTGATCAGCACGCTGGACAGCGCCGTCTATAGCGCCGGGCAGATCCGCGACCGTTTCTCGCCCGACGGCTGGCTGGCGCTGAAGGATCTGTCGAAGACCATCCATCAATTCGCCAAAACCGTGGCGCCGGGCGACGACGCGACGCGGGCGATGACGGTGATCCTGCGCAAGCTTGCCGGGTTCTCCGGCCTGCTGCATGAGAACATGTACCGCTTCACCGGCTGGCGCTTCCTCGAAATCGGCCGGCGGCTGGAGCGCGGCATCCAGATCGCCCGCATGCTCGCCCGGCTGACCAGGAAAGGCGCGCCGGACGGCGCGCTCGACATGATGCTGGAGATCGGCGACAGCGTCATGACCCATCGCCGGCAATATCCGGTGCAGGCCGGGCGGCGCACGGTGATCGATCTGCTGGCGCTCGACCCGCTCAACCCGCGCTCGATCCTGTTCCAGCTCGAACGATTGAAGGCGGAGATCGGCATGCTGCCTTCCGTTGGCGCCGAAGGACATATGTCGCCGGCGGCTAAGGAAATCCTGCAGCTCAACACGGCGATCGCCGTCATGGAGCCGTCGGACATGACGGCGCAAGTCATCGACGATCTCGCCAACGAGATCGGCGGCCTCTACAACAGCCTTGCCAAGGCCTATTTCGGATAGGGCATGCTCTACGACATCAGGCTTCATCTGAGCTACGACTATGACGCCGCGGCCGGTGGCGGCCGGCATCAGGTTCGCGTGCTGCCGCCGACGATCGCGGGCGTGCAGCGGGTGGTCGCCGCCTCGCTGTCTTTCACGCCGGCGCCGGGCGAGCGCTCTGATTTCACCGACTTCTTCGGCAACAACGTCACCTCGCTCGCCTTTCGCGACGCCCATGACGCGCTCGACATCAGGATGAGCGCGCGCGTGTCGGTATCGCGCCCCGAGCCCGGGCTCGACGTTTCGCCCAACCTCCAGCGGCTGCGGGAGGAACTCGGCGGCGTGCGGTCGCTGGCGCCCGATTCGCCGCATCACTTCCTCGCCGCCAGCGATCATGCCGGCATCGATGCCGCGATCACCGCCTATGCGAAAGACAGCCTCGCAGGCTCGACCGTCGCCACGGTCATGGACCTGTGCAACCGCATCCAGCGCGACTTCACCTATGACGGCAAGGCAACCACCGTGCAGACCCGCGCCAGCGATGCTTTCGCCCTGAAACGCGGCGTCTGCCAGGATTTCTCGCACATCATGATCGCTGGCTTGCGCGGTCTCGGCATTCCCGCCGGCTATGTCAGCGGCTTCCTGCGCACCATACCGCCGAAGGGCAAACCCCGGCTCGAGGGCGCCGATGCCATGCATGCCTGGGTCAAGGCGTGGTGCGGGCGCGACGCCGGCTGGCAGGAATTCGACCCGACGAACGGCATGCGGGCGAGCAATGACCACATCACCGTCGGCTACGGGCGGGACTATTCCGACGTGGCGCCGATCGTCGGCGTCCTGAAAACAACGGGCGGCCAGGCCGCCGAGCAAGCGGTCGACGTCATCCCGGTCATGCTCGAGAAGGTTTGAGATGCAAGCCTTTCCGGGGTTCCCGGGGGGCGTAAAGACTGCTTCTCAAATCCGGACGCTGCCGTTATCTTGCGCTTCGGGGCGGTAGGGCCGGATGCGCAACATGCACCGGCGGAGTTTCCATTTGAGAGCGGTCAGCGTCATCATTCCGGCACACAATGCGGCGGCGACCATAGCGAGGACGCTGGCATCGCTGCGTCCAGAGGCTGATGTCATCGGTGAAGTGCTGCTGGTCGATGATTCTTCGTCGGACGACACAGCAAGCGTTGCCGAACATGCCGCTTCGCGGTGCGCGTTGCCGTTGCGCGTGATCCAGTCCAATTGCAGGGACGCGGGCGGAGCCCGCAATCTCGCTTTGGCGCAGGCGAACTACTCCTGGATCTACATGATCGATGCCGACGATCTGCATCTGGACGGCGGGCTGCGGTCATTGCTTTCCCGGACCGATATGCAGACGAGGGCCGATATGGTGGTCGGCGCCTTTCGCAGACGAACCGACGGCGTCGACCGGCAGATCAAGCTGCCTGTAGGTTATACGGCCGCCAGCACCGCCAATGCCTCGGCCTATATCCAGGGGCATGTACGCTCGATTGCCGTCGGAAGCGCGCTCGTGTCCCGGCGCGCGATCGATGAGACGCGATTCCCGACCGGGCTCGCCTATGACGAGGACACGTTGTTCTGGGCCAAGGTGCTCAGCACCGCCCGGCTTGCCGTCATCACGCAACCCGTCATGACCTATTTCGTTTCGGCGGAACGCTCCGACGATCGCTTCACGGTCAAGCCGGCGAAGCGCTTCCTCGAATGGCGGCAGGCGTTGCACGGGCTCGCCGATTGCGGGATCGCGAAGTCGGCGCTGAAGGTCAGGGAAGGCCTCGTCGCCCTGAAGATCGCGCGTGTCCACTATGCGCGCGGTGATCTGGATACGGCGGCCCGGTTCCTGGCCGTGGCCAGGGCGGCGCCGAAGGTGCCGTCGGACACCTGGCGTTGCATGCGCTACCAGTTCAAGCTTGCGGCGCGGCGCCGCTTTTCCGTGCCGCGCATCCAGTTGCAAAGCGCTTGATGGCCGGGAAACCGGAACTCGCAGTCGTGGTGATTGGTTTGCGGGCGCCCGCCGAACTGGTCGCCGCGGTGCGGTCGGTGCTCGATCAGAACATCCCGCTCGAGATCGTCATCGTGAATTCGGGCGGCGGCAATGCCCAGGCACTTGTCGACAATGCCGGTCTCAAGGTGAGGGTCGTCGAGGTCGAGCAGCGACTGTTTGCCGGCGGCGCGCGAAATCTCGGCATCGCGGCGACGCAGGCCCCGTTCATCGCCTTCCTCGCCGGTGATTGTCTGGCCTGCCCGCGCTGGGCTGAAGTGCGCCTGCACCATCACAGGCAGGGCGCCGCGACCGTGGCGAGCGCCATCCTCAACAGCCATCCGCGCAATCTGGTGGCGTGCGCGGCGCACCTCGTGACGTACATGCGGCGTTTGCCCGGCCTTCCGGCCGAGAAGGCACTGCGCTACGGCGTCTCCTTCGACCGAAAGCTGTTCGATCTGTACGGGCTGTTCGACGAGCACATGGCGTTGGGGGAAGACACCGATTTCATGGCCAGGCTGCCCGAGGCGATGCAGCCGGTCTGGGATCCGCAGGTCCTCACCATCCATCGCAACGAGACAAGCCTGTTCCGCCTGCTTGCCGACCAGTACCGCCGCGGCCGCCGCCTTGGCGCCTATCTGAGGACCGTCGAAGGCGAGAAGCCCCTGAGGCCATTTCGAAGGATTTTCCGGGACCGCCGCAACGTGAGCAAGCTGGCCAAGCAAGGGCTGTCCGGAAGGGACAGGACGTTTGCGATGCTTTCGCTGCCAATCGTGTGGCTGGCGCTGTTCGCCAAATCACTGGGGTCTGCCATCGGTGCCAGATATGGCGAAAAGGGCCGGCGCCAATGATCACGGTCGAGATAAGGCCGCCACGCCGGCGGCGCGGTCGATGGTTCGGGACGCGACGGAGGATCGTCGCGGTGTTCAGCTATCGCTACGACGCGCATCTGGTGCCGGGCCTGATCGCGAACATCGACCCGATCGTGGACGGCTGGATCGCATATGACGATCGTGGTTCGGACGCGGTGTTCAGCAGCGAGCCGACGAGGCGGCGTGCCCTGCTGGCCGCGGCCTTCGAGGCCGGCGCCGATTGGATCCTGGCAATGGACCCCGACGAGAGGTTGGAAAACGCGGTCGCCGATCAAATTGGCCAACTGACCAGCCGGTCGCGGCGCATCGCCTGGGGATTCCGGACGCTGGAAATGTACACGCCGGACAGCTACCGCGTCGACGGGCCCTGGGGGCAGAAGGTGCAGCACAGGCTGTTCAGCGCCTACCATCCGGATCGCTATCGGTCGACGGATTTGCATGGTGCCTGGTTCCCCGAAGACCTCCGCCTCAAACTCAGGGACAGCGGTCTCAACCTTTATCATCTGAAGATGATCGAGCCGAGGCGGCGCGCGGCACGGCGCGACCTCTACAACCATCTCGATCCGGATCGCCGGCTGCAGGACATCGGCTATGACTATCTGGCGGATGACTCCGGAGCGGTTTTCGAAACCATACCGCCCGGGCGAGGCTACTTTCCGGTCCATAGCGACGACGGCGGGCTGTGGATGGCGGATGTGTCGGACGTCCGGCCGGCGTGAACCCCAAAGGCATCGCGGAACCAGCGGCCGGTTGCCGGCTTATCTACGGACCAGTTCCGTGGATCCGTCATGCTGCAACGACCGCAATCCGCCCCTGAACGCCCGGCAGGCGAGGACGAAACTCAAAAGAACGGCGCGCAGAAATCGGCCGAGCGTGCATCGCTCACCTATGTCAGCGATGCCGATCCCGGCATTCGTCGGCTGCGAAAGGGCAAGGGCTTCGCCTATCTCGGGCGCCATGGCCGTCCGGTCTCCAAGGCGACGCTTGCGCGCATCCGGGCGCTCGCAATTCCACCGGCGTGGACCGATGTGTGGATTTCGCCCGATGCCTGCGGCCATATCCAGGCGACCGGCCGGGACCAGCGCGGGCGCAAGCAATACCGCTACCATGCGCTGTGGGCCGCCGAGCGCGACGGCGCCAAATATTCGAGCCTGATCGCCTTTGCCAGAAGCCTGTCGGAACTGCGCCGCCGCATCGACGCCGATCTGCGCCGTCACGGCCTGCCGGCGGAGCGTGTCGTGGCGGCCACCGTTTGGTTGCTCGACAACACGATGATCCGCGTCGGCAATGCCGCCTACGCCCGCGACAACAAGAGTTTCGGTCTGACGACATTGCGCGACCGCCATGTCGACATCGAGGGATCGAGCCTGCGGTTTGCCTTCAAGGGCAAGTCCGGCAAGGAATGGAAGCTGAAACTGGTTGACCGCCGGATCGCCAGGATCGTGCGCGGCGCGCAGGAACTTCCGGGCCAGAAGCTGCTTCAGTATCTTGGCGAGGACGGCAACCGGCATCCGGTCGGCTCCGGCGACGTCAACGGCTACATCCGCGGCGCGGCCGGCGCGGATTTCAGCTCGAAGCATTTCCGCACCTGGGGCGGCACCATCCACGCCGCGTCGCTGTTTGCGCAAACCGAGCGTCCGGGAAGCCAGGCGCAGATGAAGCGGGTCATGAACGGCATCATCGACAAGGTCGCCGAGCGCCTCGGCAACACGCGTGCGGTCTGCCGCAAATGCTATATCCATCCGCTGGTCTTCGAAGCCTGGTCGGAGGGGCGGCTGCTCAGCGAGATGGCTGAGGCCAGCAAGCGAAAACGCCTGATACCTGGCCTCGACGAAGAGGAGACGCTTGTGCTGAGATGGCTTGAGGCGCGCTGCGCATGACCGATGGCACGGCGAGGGCAGCCAAGCCCGTGTGATCGCTCGGCAATTTTTTTATCGACGTTGTGTCGGGAAGGGCCCTACTGTCGCGTCCTTTGATACGGAAAGGACTTGCCATGCTCTATGCCATCCTCTGCTATGCCTCCGAAGACGTCGTCTGCTCCTGGAGCAAGGAACAGGACGACGAGGTGATGGCCAAACTCCTCAACGTGCAGGAAAAATACGCCCAGGCCGGGCGGCTTGGGCCGGTCGCGCGCCTGCTGCCGACAACCGCGGCGACGACGCTGCGCAGGGTCAAGGGCGAGCCGGTCGTCATCGACGGCCCGTTCGCCGAGACCAAGGAACAGTTCCTCGGCTTCTACACGCTCGAATGCGCCGATCTCGACGAGGCCGTCGACTTCGCGCGCGAGCTTTCCGAGGTCAATCCGAGCGGCGGCTCCTACGAGATACGCCCGGTTTCCATCTTCAATCCCGCCAGAGTGCCCGCATGACCGAGCTTGCCTGGATAAGCACCGCGATCAGCACCGCCCGTCCGCAGGCGATGGGCGCGTTGCTGCGCTACTTCCGCGACCTCGACGCCGCGGAGGAGGCTTTCCAGGACGCATGCCTCAGGGCGCTGAAGAACTGGCCGAAAAACGGCCCGCCGCGCGATCCCGCCGCCTGGCTGATCTTCGTCGGCCGCAACAGCGGCATCGATGCAGTGCGCAAGCGGTCCAAGCAGGCGCCGCTGCCGGAAGAGGACCAGATCTCCGACCTGGAGGATGCCGAAAGCGATATCGCCGAGCGTCTCGACGGCGCCCACTACCGCGACGATATCCTGCGGCTCCTGTTCATCTGCTGCCACCCGGACCTGCCGGCGACGCAGCAGATCGCGGTGGCCTTGCGCATCGTCTCCGGCCTTACCGTCAAACAGATCGCGCGCGCCTTCCTGGTCGGCGAAAGCGCCATGGAGCAGCGCATCACCCGCGCCAAGGCGCGCATCGCGGATGCCGGCGTGCCGTTCGAGACGCCGGGCGCCGTCGAGCGCTCGGAACGGCTCGCGGCGGTGGCCGCCATGGGC
>NZ_RZOS01000212.1:0-9488 GCF_004022605.1 Mesorhizobium sp. M4B.F.Ca.ET.089.01.1.1 | reverse complement strand
CGTCGGGCTTGTTGTCCTTGCCGGACCTGCTGCCGCCGATCGTCGGCAGGTAGCCGAGGAATTTGAGGCCGACGCGGTCGCGGATGTCATCGCCGGTCCTGAAGAAGCGCTCGTTGAACTCGTTCAGGCCGCCAAATCCGGCGCCGGCCAGCACACCGAGCACGAGGAAGAGCGCCAGCACCTTGGACGTGCGCGGGCTTGCCGCGGAGAGCGGCATCGTCGCATCGGAAATGATGCGCACCTTGCCGACCGGGAAGGACTGCTGCTGCGAGGCCTCCTCATAGCGGCCGAGGAACGTCTGGTAGAGCGTGGTGAGCGCCGTCGCCTGCTGGGTCAGATCGCGCAGCTTGACCTGCGACTGGTTGTCGATGGAGCTCTTGCCGGCCGCGTCGGCGATCTTCTGCCTGAGCGCCGTCTCACGTGTCTGAGCCACCTCATACTCGTTGCGGTAATTTTCGGTAAGCTGCTTCAACTCGCCGAAGATCTGCGCCGACACATCGGCCTTCTCCTTGGCAAGCGCCACCGCCTGGGGATGGTCCGCGCCATAGTTGGCTGAAACGTCCTGCAGCCGCTTGGCAATGGCGAGATAGCGGGTCTTGAGCGTCGTGATGACCGAGCTGCTCGGCTGATCGCTCGCGATGGCGGAATCGTTGAAGGCGTTGTCGGAGCCGCTATCGACGATCGCCTTGTATTGCTGATAGCGGGCGCTGGCGCGAGCCGTGTCGGCCTGCGCGACGATGAGCTGGGCATTCAGGTCGGCGAGCTGCTTGTCGCTCATCAGCTGCCCGTCGCTGTTGGCGGACAGTCCGTGCTCGGCCCGGAACATCTCGACCGCCATCGACGCCTTCTGCGAGCTTTCGCGAAGCTCCGTCAAGCGGCCCTGCAGCCAGACCGCCGCGCGTTCGGTGGCGTCGAAGCTGGCGTTGAGCTGGTCGGCCAGATAGGCCTCGGAATAGGCCTTGGTGATCGCCGTCGCCAGCGCCGGATTCGGCGACTGGTAGGCGATGGCGATGACGTAGCTGCGGCCATTGCGCTGCGCCAGCACCTCGTTCTGCAGCTTCAGCACGGCGTAGTCGTGGCTCGCTTCCTTGATCATGGCGTCGCGCGTGGCGGCGTCGACATTCTCGATGCCGGGGAGCTGGTCGGCGGAGCTGCTGCGGAAATAGCCGATCACGCCGCGCACGAAACCGATGCCCTTGGCCAGAGCCGATTGCGGCGGGTTCATGAAGTCCTGGTTCTGGTCGAGCTTCAGCTTGTCGACCACCACCGAAGCCAGGCGCGCCGAGTTGATGATCTCGATCTGGCTGAGCAGGGCGGCGTCCGTCTGCATGGTGACGGAAGCGGCGGAGATGTCGTCGACGACCTTGTTCAATCCCTCGTCGATCAGGACGCTGGCGACCGACATGTACTGCTTGGGCGTGGTCTGCAGATAGAGCACGCCGAGGAACAGGCCGATGACGGCGCACACCGCCACCACCTTGACCTGCCGCGCGGCCATGCCGAGCAGGCGTTCGATATCGATGAAGTCCTCACCTTTTTCCGCGTCCGCGCTGGGCAATGGCATCCTCTTGTCGAGGGGAAAATTGGCATAGTTCATCGTCGGTCCAATTCCAGGTTGCAGGCTCTATCGGCCTTCGAAGATTGGCGTCGTCACCAGAAAAGACCACGCAACATTCATGCCAGAAAGCGCTTGGCCGGGTCGGCCAAGCGCGGCGGCGTTTGTCGCGCCATCATCGATACGCATATGCACCCAAAAGATGGGCATTATGCGGCTTCTTCCCGGCGCTCGTGCGTCCGGACGAATTGCTGCAGCATCTCGAAGACCGGTCCTTTCATGTCGTCGCGCGCCAGCGCAAAGGCGATGGTGGCCTCGATGAAGCCTTCCTTGGAGCCGCAGTCGAACATGCGGCCATTGAAGGGCTGGGCATAGAAGGACTGGCTCTGCGCCAGCCGCACCATGGCGTCGGTGAGCTGGATCTCGTTGCCGGCACCGCGCTGCTGGTTGCCGAGCAGGGCGAAGATCTCCGGCTGCAGGACATAGCGGCCGTTGATGTAGAAGTTCGACGGCGCATTGGCGGGCGCCGGCTTCTCGACCATGGCGGTCACCTCGAAGCCGCTGCCGATCTCGGCGCCGCGGCCGACGATGCCGTATTTGCTGGTCTCGCTCGGCTCGCAACGCTCGACGGCGATGGCGTTGCCGCCGGTGCGCTGATAGAGGTCGACGGTCTCGGCAAGGCAGCCGCGGCCGCCGAAGGAGACCATGTCGGGCAGGAGCAGGGCGAACGGCTCGTCGCCGATCACCTCGCGCGCGCACCACACCGCATGGCCGAGGCCCTGCGGCGACTGCTGGCGGATGAAGGAGGTGGCGCCGGCGACGGGCAGCAGGCTTTCCAGCGACTGCAGCTGCGCCTTCTTGCCGGTCTGCTCGAGAGTCCCGATCAATTCAGGATGCAGGTCGAAATAGTCCTCGATGACCGCCTTGTTGCGGCCGGTCACGAAGACGATGTGCTCGATGCCTGCCTCGAAGGCTTCGTCCACCGCATATTGGACGACCGGCTTGTCGACCACGGGCAGCATTTCCTTCGGCATCGACTTGGTCGCCGGCAGGAACCGCGTTCCAAGCCCCGCCACCGGTATGACTGCCTTCCTGACTTTCTTCATCGCATGGTCCTTTTGAGAAGATCGATTTCAATATGCCGCAGGCTCCGAACCCACTCTCCGTCAGCCCGCACTCTCACCTCCCCGCCCCACGGCAAACTGTGCCGCAACCCTTCGCAGCCGGACGGCGATCGGCATGCTCATATGCCTGACCGCCGCCGGATCACTGAGCGCCGTCCATATCGCCCTGAGCGGCGACCGCGCCTTGATGTGCTGAACCAATGACAGGAACGAGGCCGCCCGGCGCAGGCTGCGGCCGCGCCTCAGGAACGCGGCCTGCGCCTTGCCTTCCATGGAATTGGAATAAGTGCTCGCGAAAGCGGCATCCGCCCCAAGCATCGCCTCGACATGATGCAGCTCCAGCACGCGGGAGATCGATCCGGTACGGATGTGGTAGACGTAGCCGGTCGTCGGCTCGACCACACATTTGCCGCCCCTGGCGAGCGCGCTGGCGAGCAGGATGTAATCCTCGCCGATGATCAGCTTCTCGTCGTAGCGAAGGCCGTTCTCCTCGAGGAAATCGCGCCGGAAGATCGGCTTGAGATAGCCGAGATTGAAGCGCGACTCGAAGACGATGTTGCCGGCGATGTAGTCGGCGAGCGAGATTTCGGCCAGGCCCTCGAGATAGTCGGCCGGGAACATCGTGTCCTCGGCCACGCCGTCCTCGCGCACGACCTGGAGATTGTCGACCGCGATCACCGCGCCCGCCTTCTCGGCCCGCGCGATCATCGTGCATATCCGGCCGGGATAGACGGCATCGTCGGAATCGAGCACCGCCACCCACCGGCCGCGCGCGGCCTCGAGGCCGGCGTTCCTGGCGCCACCGGGGCCGCGATTGCGCTGAAGCGCGACGACGCGCACGATGTCCTCGGGATAGGAGCGCGCCACGTCGAGCGTCCGGTCGCGCGAGCAGTCGTCGACGACGATGACCTCCACGGAAACATCGCGCTGGGCCATGGCGCTGGCGATCGCCCGGTCGAGCGTTGCCTCGGCATTGTAGGCGGCGATGATGAAGCTGACGTCAGGCTGCATGTTTGCCCCCTTGCTGCGGCGAGGACAGGCCGTACTGACGGATCTCGCGCACGCCGACGAGGCCGCTGACGACGCCGACATGCATGATGCCGCGCAGCACGCTGCGGTTCCTGCGCACCGGGCTGATCGCGGTCAGCGCCGCCATGGCGAAGCAATAGGCGGCCTTGGCCGAGGCGAGGCCGACTTGCGCGACGCGCCTGATGCCGCTCGCGCCGTGCCCAATGAGGTGTCCGTGCGTCTGCCCGAAGCGGAAGCGGCGGCGGCGCAGCCAGTCGAAGGCCGCCCTGGCATGCGGCACGACTTCCTCGACCAGCGCATCCGGCGCAAAGGCGATGCGGCCGCCGTCCCTGACCATGGTGTCGAAGAACTCGGTGTCCTCGCCGCCGGTCTGGCCACGCGCCAGGCTGAAGCGGCGGCCGCGCAGGCTCGCTTCGCTGGTTCTCAAGAGGACATTGCAGGTATAGCCGGTGCGGATCTCGCCGCGCACCCAGACCGGCAAGGTCGAGTGGAAATCGCCCTTGCGCATCCAGGCCGGCGCTTCCGATCCGTAGCGCGCCCGCACCGGCCCGAGCACGGCGGTGGCGCCGCTCGCCTCGGCAGTCGCCACGAGCTCGGCCAGCCAGCGCACCGAAGCGGTCTCGTCGTCGTCGATGAAGGCGACAAGGTCCGACACGCTGGCGTCGAGGCAGGCGTTGCGGGCGATCGAGATGTTGCGCGCCGGCGCGTGGCGGTAGCGGATCGGCAGCTTCAGTTCCTGCGCAAGCGCCTTCACCAGCCGCTGGGCGCTCGGCTGGTCGTCATTGTCGGCGACGACCACGCCGATCTCGAAGCCGGCGGGCCTGTCCATGGCGGCGATGGAGCGCAGCGTGTCGGCAAGCTCGGGCCGCCGGAACGTGCAGACGCAGATATCGATGGAGCGGGTGTTGCCGGCCATCACGCCACCCCGCGCTGCGATCGGCGCCCGAGGAGCTGCAGCCAGAAGCCGACGGACCAGCCGAAATGCATGACCATTGCCGACACGCCGACAAGCGTAAGGCCTGGGTTACGCTGCCTGATGGCGGTCGCGAGGCCATAGCCGAGGCAGACCGCCGCCCACACCATGAACGGCACCGCCGCCAGCCAGTGGACGAAAGAGAAGGCTGCAAGCAGGACGACCGGGAACACCAGCAGCGGGATCATCTGCCGCAGCTTGGGCACCATGCGGTGCTTGAGCACGTTCCTGGCGCGGCCGCGGCCGTAACCGAGATACTGGAAATAGAGGCTCTTCAGCGACGAGCGCGGATAATAGATCATATGCGTCCTGCCGCTCATCCAGATGCGGTGGCCGGCCTGGCGCAGCCGGTAGTCGAGCTCGGCATCCTCATTGTGGCTGAAGGTCTCGTCATAGCCGCCGACCGCGGAAAAGGCCGCTATGCGCATCAACGCGTGGTGGCCGTGATCGACCCATTCGCCGGCCGACTGGTGCCGGTGCTTGGAGCCGCCGGTGCCGAGCTTGGAATTCTGTGCCGCCGCCACCGCCTTCTGCACCGCGCCGGTGCCGCTGGTCAGCATGGAGACGACGACCGAATCGGCGCCGGTGGCCGAAGCCTCCTCAACCAGCCGGTCGCAATAATCGTCGGGGTAGCCGCCATGCGCATCGATGCGGATGAGGTAGCGCGCGCCATCGCCATGGCTGGCGACCGCGAGATTGATCGCGGCACTCTGAATGCGCTTCGGATTGTGCGTGAGCACGACCCGCGCATCCTGCCGGGCGATCCCCTCGACGATGCCAAGCGTGCCGTCGGCGCTGCCGCCGTCGGCAACGACGATCAGGGCGCCGAGCCTTTGCGCGGCGGGTCGCAACTGCTCGAGCAGCGCTCCGATATGGGCGGCCTCGTTCAGGCACGGAATCACGATCAGACTCGATGCTGGCACTGCGTTTGACGTCATGCGGTTCTTTCCATCCTACGCCAGCGCTTCGGCCGCAAAGGGCCCGGGCGCCGCCACAAGGCCGCGCAGCTTGTCGACGAAGGCGCGGCAGTCGCTGCGGTCGTAGCTCCAGGTCCTCGGATTGCGGGCCAGCACGCGGGTCTTGAGCTTGCCGAAGCGTTCCTGCTCCATCCGTCCGAGCGCCGTTTCGAGCCCTTCGGGCGTGGCCTCGGACAAGAGGACGCCGATGTCCTGCTGGTTGAGGAAACGGCCGGTTTCGGTGTGGCCCATCGAGATCGGCACGGCGCCGAAGCGGCAGCCCTCGTAAAGGCGGTTGGGCAGCAGCCATTCGGAGTTCTGCCCGGCTTCGAAGAAGTCGATGGCCCAGGAAAAATGCACGTCGCCATAGATCGCCGCCATGTCCTCCGGGTTGCGGTAGGGTCCGCGAAAGGAGAGCCAGGGCTCGGCCTCGACGAAAGCGTGGAAATCGGGAAATTCGGAGAGCGCCGGACGGCCGCGCAAGACGACCTCGAAACGTCCTTCGAGACGGCGGGTGAACTCGGCCAACAGCTCCAGCGAGCGGCGGCAGCGCAGGGCGCCGAACCAGCCGATGCGCCAAGGGGGTGCGGCGGGATTCTGCGCCTTCAATCGTTCATCAACGGCCACTGCCGCGGTGTCGAAATATTTGTTCTCGACCAGTTCGACGGGCGCGGCGACCTGACCGAACGGCTTGAAATAATTGGCGATGAAGGCCGGAGACGAGGTCACGAGGAGCTTAACGTCGCGGGCGAGATAACGTTCCGCACCGCGCAGCGCCTTGCCGACCAGATCGTCGCGCAGCACCAGGCGATGGATGTCGAGGCATTCGTAGACGAGCGGAACCCTGGCGCCGAGCGCGGCCTTGGCGCGGCGGGCAAGCGCCAGCATTTCGAGGTTGCGCGCAATGATGAGGTCGGGCCTCGGCATCGCCGCCAGCTTCGCGCCGATCCCGAACGCCGCCCTGGCGACCGCCGCCAGACGCTGGCCGAATCGGCCATCGCGCGTCGCGCCGAGATCGATCGGGCGCAATCCTTCGATGTCGGCAACCGGGCTGGTGGTGCGGCGGAAACCCGCCAGCGTCACCTTGGCTCCGCCTGCCCTGAGCATTGTGATCCGCCGGCGAACCGCCGGGTCGGATACGTCATGCACAAGGTACAAGACATGCAGCATGAAACTCGACCGCTGTTGGCCCACCCACGGCGAAGTTAGTACAGCTCTTGCTGCATCGCAACATTTTTGGTGCAGTGTAGCAAGAAAGCGAGCATTTTTGTTGCGCTGCAAAAAACATCCGTTAATCTTGGCTGTGCTCGAGCGCCAGCCAACCGTTGGCCCTATGCCGCGCTTGGACGGCTACACGGATGCCGACCAGATCCAGCTGCCTGACCGTAGAACCAACTCACGAATGGGGTGATACGATGAACATCGTCGTTGAAAACACAGTCTGCCTGAATACCGGGGATGCAGCAATTCTGCTGGCGATCCGCCATATCCTCAAGGCAGTTGTCGGCGACGAACCGCGGTTCCTCGTCTTCGACAGCCAGCCTGAAGTCGCCGCAAAACTCTACCCGAAGAAGGATTACCCGGATCTCGAATTTCACAAGCTGCTGTCGGAAACCATGTTCCGTTACAGCTACGGCAGCGGGCTGAAACACCGGCTAAAACCGCATTATAACCGGCTCGTTCTTCAGGTTTTGCAGCGTTTCGGCACCGGAAGCTTCATCAGCCGCATCTTGTTCGGCGAAAGCGCCCGCCGCAGCCTCGAGATCTATCGGAACGCCGATCTCGTGGTCACGACAGGCGGCACCTATCTGGTCGAGAATTACAATCTCGAAAGGCGCCTGAACCAATTCCGTGTCGATGCGATCCTCGGTAAGGATCCGGTTTTCTTCACGCAATCCCTCGGTCCGTTCAACAAAAGTTACAATCGACAGGAACTGGGCCCGATCTTCGACCGGAGCCCGCTCATCCTGCTTCGCGACGAGCGCTCCAGAAACCACATACTGGACATGGTGAAGGAGCCCGGTAAGTGCCACGTCGTGGCCGATGCCGTCTTTGCGCTCGCCGACACGGACAGGATCGGGAAACGGCTGGCTTCCGCCCAACCGCCGGCGGAAACGGGCCGCGTCGCCATCTCCGTCCGCCACTGGAACTATGTCAATGACGGTGAAGGCGGCATGCGCCGCTATCTCGATTCGGTGCGCGAAATCGCAACCATCCTCGTCAGGGATCACGGCAAGGAAGTGACCTTCGTCTCCACCTGCCAGGGCGTGCCGGAATACGCGCATGACGATTCCAAGACGGCGCGCGCAATCGTAGCCGAGCTTGATCCGGAGATCGCCAAGCATGTCAGCGTGGACGCTTCGTTCCACACCCCGGACCAGTTGATGGCGCTGGTGAAAGGCTTCGACTTCGTCGTCGCGACGCGCATGCACATGATGATCATGTCGCTTTGCGTCGGCACGCCGGTGCTGCCGATCGCCTATGAATTCAAGACCAAGGAAGTCGCCAAGCGCGTCGGTGTCGCAGACCTGTTGCTCGACATCGACACGGTGACGCCGCGGGAGGCAGCCGAAAAGCTCGGCAGGTTTGCCGCCAACCTCGACCAGTATCGCCGTACCAGCCTGCAGGCCGTGCTTGAAGAGCATGCTTCGGCAATGTCGGCCACAGGCTTGCTGAAGCCACTTGTTCCAGGTGCTTCAGCGGATGTTGCGCGCGATGTTGGGAAGGGTGGCGGAAAGCATCCTGCGCGATTGGGGAAAGATCAGCATCAGGACGAGGGCAAGCCCGTAGTTGAGGCATAGCGCCAGGGCCACGGCGAGAAGGTCTGATTGGGCCGTGAGCGACGCCGGCAGCCCCAGATAGGCCAGCCAGGCGAGCAGGGACGAGACGATGAAGAGCCCCTGCATGATCAGGAAATCGCCGGCAGTCACCGGGCCGACGCGGTGGACCAGCACGGCAAGCACCGGAACGCGCAGCACGTAGCCGCTGATCGCGTAGGCGGCCGCGACGCCGACAGCGCCCCAATGCAGGCCGACGATGAAGGCGGCGACCGTCGTCAGCGACGAGTAGATGCCCCACTGAAACATGGTCTTGGTCTTGCCCTGGCAGATGAATATCCACCCCGTGGTGCTTGAGACGGACTGCGTCAGGCTGGCGATGCCGAGCCAGGCAAAAATAGGCGCCACGGCGGTCCAGCGCGGCCCGAAAAGGAGCGCGACCACCTGATCCGAGGTCAGCGTCAGCGCCGCGATACCAGGCATGGTTACGGCCGCCAGCATCCAGTTGGTTCGCACGTAAAGGTCGCGAAACCGCGCCTTGTCCTCGTGAATTCGGCTGAGCAGAGGCACCATCACGCGCGTCAGCGGCTGGGTGATGTTCTGCAATGGGAACAACAGCAGCTTGTAAGCGCGGTCGTAATAGCCGAGCTCGATTGCACCGGAATATTTTCCGATGAGGATGTTGTCGAGATTGCGCGAGAAAAAGTTGACGAGGTTGAAGCCGGTCAGATTGGCGCCGAACGACAATATGTCGCCGTCGACCTTCAGGTCCGGTCGCGACGGCGTCCAACGGACCACCAGCCATGCTGCCGCCAGCGCAACGACTGCCGCGACAGCCGGCCCCAACACCAGCGACCAGTAGCCCATTCCCGCCCAGGCCGCGATCGCCGCGGCGAGAAGTCCGGCAGCGGCGGTTACGACATCGTTGAGCGCCAGCTGGCCGAATTGCAGGTGGCGGTTCATCAGCGCCAGCGGCACCGCGGCAATACTGCCAAGCAGCAGCGGCAGAGCAGATGCAAGTGTGATGCCGAGCATGCGCTGATCGCCGTAGAAGGCGGCAATGGCCGGCGCGAG
>NZ_RZOS01000211.1:0-9580 GCF_004022605.1 Mesorhizobium sp. M4B.F.Ca.ET.089.01.1.1 | reverse complement strand
GGCTTCACGGGGGTGGCCGCCTTCGACTTGGCCGTCGCCTTGGCCGCAGGCGCCGTCTTGCCGGACCCGGCGGCCGGCTTTGACGCGGCCTTCGTCTTGGCCGGAGCCGTGGTTTTTGCTGCCTTCGCCACCCTGTCCCTCCCGTCGTCGTTCACTCGTGCCGCGCCGCCTCTGAAAGACAGAAGCGCCCTCCGCCGCAATGGTTGCGGATTCCTCAAGAAATCCGGCATGCCGTCTATGTATTGCGACTATCCTTGGCCGTGCAAGTCTTGCCCTTGCGGCAGAAGCCCAAAGATTTGCCGTCGAAATCCTTCCGTCCTCCCGCGCCCGGAACGCATCTTGCCGAGTGGCGGGCCGCGCGAAGGAAGCTGCGCCGCGCCGATTTCGCGAAGGCGCCGATCAATAAAAAAATGCGATCGTTAACATTAACGTGAGCGAAAAATTATGCTAATTTCCTTCGGGGTTTTAGGAGATTTCGGATTCTTTTCCTGCTTCCCATGGGGTACGCAAACGGGGTGTTCCAAAGCCAGAAAAACGGTGCTTATATGCGCGCTTCGCGAGCCTGCTAGAGGGGCTTGGCAGAACATCAGGGAGTGCTCAATGAAAAAGAAACTGACTTTTGCAGCCGCGTTGCTGGCTGCAAGCGTCCTCAGTGGCGTGGCCAACGCCAAGACGCTGGTCTATTGCTCGGAAGCATCGCCGGCCAATTTCGACCCGGGTACGACGACGGGCGGTAACGATTTCGACGCTTCTTCGCGCACGGTCTATTCGCGCCTTGTCGAATTCAAGCATGGCGGCACCGAGATCGAGCCCGGCCTCGCCGACAAGTGGGAAATCTCGGACGACGGCCTGGTCTATACTTTCCACCTGCATCCGGGCGTGAAGTTTCAGACCACTGACTATTTCAAGCCGACCCGCGACCTCAACGCCGACGACGTCGTCTTCTCCTTCGATCGCCAGTTCAACAAGGAAAACCCCTGGAACGGCGAGAAGTATCTGCCGAACCTGACCTGGGACTACTACACCGGCATGGACATGCCGAAATACGTCGCCAAGTGGGAAAAGGTCGATGACCTGACCGTCAAGCTGACGCTGACCGAGCCGAACGCGCCGATGCTGGCCAATCTCGGCATGGATTTCGCCTCGATCGTGTCGAAGGAATATGCCGACCAGCTCGCGAAGGACGGCAAGATGGCCGACTTCTCGACCAAGCCGATCGGCACCGGTCCGTTCCAGTTCGTCGACTACCAGCTGGATTCGGTCATCCGCTACGCGGCCAACCCGGATTACTTCAAGGGCAAGGAAAAGATCGACGATCTCGTCTTCGCCATCACGCCGGATGCCACCGCGCGCATCCAGAAGGTGCTGGCCGGCGAATGCGACGTCGCGCCCTATCCGAACCCCGCCGACATCGGCACGATCAAGGCCAACCAGGACGTCACCCTGCTCGACCAGGCCGGCCTGAACATCGGCTACATGAGCTACAACACGACGATCCCGCCGCTGGACAAGCCCGAGGTTCGCCACGCGCTCAACCAGGCGATCGACCGGGAAGCGCTGATCAAGTCGCTGTTCCAGGATGCCGGCGCCACGGCTGCCCAGAACCTGATCCCGCCGACCATGTGGTCGTGGAACAAGGACGTGAAGTTCGATTCCTATGATCCGGAAGCCGCCAAGAAAGTGCTGGCCGACGCCGGGCTGAAGGAAATCCAGCTCTGGGCTTCCGACCGCGTTCGCCCGTACAACCCGAACTTCCAGCGCGCCGCCGAGCTGATCCAGGCCGACTGGGCCAAGGTCGGCGTCAAGGCCGAGATCGTCAACTACGAGTGGACCAAGTACCGCGAGGAAGGCAAGAAGAAGGAACGCCCCGGCGCCTTCCAGATCGGCTGGACCGGTGACAATGGCGATCCGGACAACTTCTTCGCCACCCTTTTCGCCTGCTCGGCGATTGGCGTGTCGAACTACTCCAGCTGGTGCGACAAGGACTTCGAGGACCTGATCCAGAAGGCCAAGAAGACCAGCGACCTGGCCGAGCGCACCAAGCTCTACGAGCAGGCGCAGGTTGTTTTCCAGAAGCAGGCCCCGGCCTTCCTTCTGGCGCACAGCCAGGTCTATGCGGTCGTGCGCAAGAATGTCAGCGGCTTCATGATGGACCCGCTCGGCATCCACCGCTTCGACGGCACCGACAAGGCCGAATAGAACTCTAGAGCGGGCGGCGCCGTTCGGCGCCGCCCCTTTTTTCAAGATGCTCCGATATCTTCTCAACAAAATCGCACTTCTGATCCCGACGCTGGTCGGCATCACCATCTGTGCCTTCGCCTTCGTCAGGCTGCTGCCCGGCGATCCCATCCTCGCCATGGCCGGCGAGCATGGCGTGACGCCCGCGCGCTATGAAGAGCTCAAGGAACAGTTCGGCTACAATCTGCCGATCTGGCAGCAATATGCGCGCTATGTCGGCGAGGTCGCCACCGGCGATTTCGGCGTTTCCATCTCGTCCAAGCGGCCGGTTATCGAGGAGTTCAAGACGCTCTTCCCGGCAACGCTGGAACTGTCGTTCTTCGCCATGATCTTCGCCATGGTGCTCGGCATCCCGGCCGGCATCTTCGCGGCCGTCAAGCGCGGCTCGTGGTTCGACCAGTCGCTGATGGGCACAGCCCTTGTCGGCTATTCGATGCCGATCTTCTGGTGGGGCCTGCTGCTGATCATCTTCTTTTCCGGCTATCTCGGCTGGACGCCGGTCTCCGGCCGCATGGGCCTGCAGTTCTTCTTCAAGCCGATCACCGGTTTCATGACCATCGACAGCATCCTCTACGGCAAATGGGATGCCTTCCGCTCGGCGCTGAGTCACCTCGTGCTGCCGGCGATCGTGCTCGGCACCATCCCGCTGGCGGTGATCGCCCGCCAGACGCGCTCGGCCATGCTCGAGGTGCTGGGCGAGGACTATGTCCGCACTGCGCGCGCCAAGGGCCTGTCGTCGGCGCGGGTTATCGGCGTGCATGCCTTGCGCAACGCGCTGATCCCGGTGGTCACCACCATCGGCCTGCAGGTCGGCACGCTGCTTGCCGGCGCCATCCTCACCGAGACGATCTTCGCCTGGCCGGGCATCGGCAAGTGGATGGTCGATTCCATCTTCAAGCGCGACTACGTCGTCGTGCAGTCAGGCTTGCTTTTGATCGCCCTCATCGTCATGGCCGTGAACCTGATCGTCGACGTGCTCTATGCCGTCATCAACCCGCGCATCAGGGCCGCGTGATGAGCCAGTCGACCGAAATCGCCCCGATGGCCAGCGGCAGCCCGGACCGCCTCACCGGCTTCAGGACCTTCTGGCACTATTTCTCGGTGAACCGCGGCGCCGTCATCGGCCTGTTCGTCTTCATCCTCCTGGTTCTGGCGGCGCTCTTCGCGCCGCTGCTCGCGCCCTATGCGCCCGACGTCCAGGACAAGACCGCGTTTCTGAGGCCTCCGGCCTGGCAGGCCGGCGGCAGCGCCCAGTATCTGCTCGGCACCGATGCGGTTGGCCGCGATATCCTCTCGCGCCTGCTCTACGGCGCGCGCTTCTCGCTGCTGATCGGCGCGGTGGTGGTGACTTTGGCGCTCACCGGCGGCATCACGCTCGGCCTGCTGGCCGGCTACTTCCGTGGCTGGGTCGACGTCGCGATCATGCGCGTCATGGACTTGATCCTCGCCTTCCCGTCGTTGCTCCTGGCACTGGTGCTGGTCACCATCCTCGGCCCCGGCCTGTTCAATGCGATGCTGGCGATCTCGCTCGTGCTGCAGCCGCATTTCGCCCGCCTGGTGCGCGCCGCGGTGATGGCCGAGAAGAGCCGGGAGTATGTCGTGGCCGCCAAGGTCGCCGGCGCGGGCCATCTCCGGCTGATGCTCGCCACCATCCTGCCGAACTGCCTGGCGCCGCTGATCGTCCAGGGCACGCTGTCGTTCTCCAACGCCATCCTGGAAGCCGCCGCCCTCGGCTTCCTCGGCCTCGGCGCCCAGCCGCCGACGCCCGAATGGGGCACCATGCTCGCCTCGGCGCGCGAGTTCATCCTGCGCGCCTGGTGGGTGGTGACCTTCCCCGGTCTTGCCATCCTGATCACGGTGCTTGCCATCAACCTGATCGGTGACGGCCTGCGCGACGCGCTCGATCCCAAGCTCAGGAGGTCGTGATGGCGCTGCTCGACATCCAGAATCTCGTCGTCGAATTCCAGACCGCATCGGGTCCGTTCCGCGCCGTCGACGGCGTCTCGCTCCATGTCGACGAGCGCGAGGTGCTGGCGATCGTCGGCGAATCCGGCTCCGGCAAGTCGGTGTCGATGCTGGCGGTGATGGGGCTGCTGCCCTGGACGGCCACGGTCACCGCGGATCGCATGAGTTTTGCCGGCCGTGATCTCCTGAAGCTCAGTCCTGCCGAGCGGCGCAAGATCGTCGGCAAGGACATGTCGATGATCTTCCAGGAGCCGATGGCCAGCCTCAATCCGTGCTTCACCATCGGTTTCCAGATCGAGGAAGTGCTGCGCTTCCACATGGGCATGGACCGGGCGCAGCGCCGGGCGCGCGCCATCGAACTCCTGAAGCAGGTCGGCATTCCCGAGCCGGCGGAGCGGCTGAACTCCTTCCCGCACCAGATGTCGGGCGGCCAGTGCCAGCGCGTCATGATCGCGATTGCCATTGCCTGCAATCCGAAGCTCTTGATCGCTGACGAGCCGACCACGGCGCTCGACGTCACCATCCAGAAGCAGATCCTCGACCTGCTGGTCTCGCTGCAGGCCAAATATGGCATGGGCCTGATCATGATCACCCACAATATGGGCGTGGTGGCCGAGACCGCCGACCGCGTCATCGTCCAGTACAAGGGCCGCAAGATGGAAGAGGCCGACGTGCTGTCGCTGTTCGAGAGCCCGAAGAGCAACTACACGCGCGCGCTGCTCTCGGCGCTGCCGGAGAACGCCGTCGGCGACCGCTTGCCGACCGTCTCCGACATGCTGTTCGAGCCGGCGCCCCAGGCGGCAAGTACCGGAGCCGCCTCATGAGCACCAGGGTCGTCGAAGGCAAGAACATCGTGCGCGACTACCATGTCGGCGGCGGCCTGTTCCGCGGCGCGCGCACCGTGCATGCGGTCAAGGGCGTCTCCTTCAGCGTCGACAAGGGCAAGACGCTTGCCATCGTCGGCGAAAGCGGCTGCGGCAAGTCCACGCTCGCCCGTATCATCACGCTGATCGATCCGGCGACGTCGGGCGAATTGTTCATCGACGGCAACAAGGTCGACATCGCCAGGGACGGTTTGTCGAAGGAGATGCGCCGCAAGGTGCAGATCGTCTTCCAGAATCCGTATGGCTCCCTCAACCCGCGCCAGAAGATCGGCGACGTGCTCGGCGAGCCGCTGCTGATCAACACCGACAAGCCGGCCGAGGAACGCCGCGACCTGGCCATGAAGATGCTGAAGAAGGTCGGCCTCGGACCCGAGCACTACAACCGCTATCCGCACATGTTCTCCGGCGGCCAGCGCCAGCGCATCGCCATTGCCCGCGCGCTGATGCTGAATCCGAGCCTGCTGGTGCTGGACGAACCGGTCTCCGCGCTCGACCTTTCGGTGCAGGCGCAGGTGCTCAATCTGCTCGCCGACCTGCAGGACGAGTTCCAGCTCACCTATGTCTTCATCAGTCACGACCTGTCGGTGGTGCGCTACATCGCCGACGACGTAATGGTGATGTATTTCGGCGAGGCGGTCGAATACGGCCCGCGCGACGAGGTCTTTGCAGACCCCAAGCACAGCTACACCAAGACCCTGTTCGCCGCGACGCCGCGCGCCGACGTCAGTTCGATCAAGGCAAGGCTGGCCAAGAAGAAGGCGGCGTAGACGTCCCTTCGTCATCCTCGGTCTGCGCCGCGTCGCTTCGCTCCTTGCTCCGCCTATGGATGACGACGCGGAGGTAGCCCCTCCCGATGACCTGCGCAGGCTCGGATCAAAGGTCGTCAGATCACGACAGCTTCGCGATAATCGCGCGCAGCGCCTCGCCGAATTTGTGCACTTCCTCAACCGTGTTGTAGTGCACCAGCGAGGCGCGGATGGCGCCGCTGTCCATCGACAGGTTGAGCCGTTTCATCAGCCGTGGCGCGTACATGTGGCCGTCGCGGATGCCGATCTGCAGCTCGGCCATCTCCTCGACGATCTTCTGCGGCGACAGCTTGCCGATGTTGAAGCAGAAGGTCGGCACGCGCTCGTGCAGGCGCGCTTCGTCGGCGACGCCGTAGATGGTGGCGCCGCAGTCTTTGAGCACCTTCAGCATCTCGCGCGCCAGCATCAGCTCGTAATCGCGGATGGCGTTCATGCCGGCAACGATGTTGTCGCGGCGCGAGCGGTTGTTCTCGGCCAGGAAATTGCGGCCGACCGATTCCAGATAACGCACCGCCGCGTCCATGCCCGAGACGTTCTCGTAGATGAAGGTGCCGGCCTCGACCTTGTAGGGCGGTTCGTCGGGGATGAAATCCTCGCGGAAAGTCGGCAGCCGCTTCAGCGTCTCGAAGCGGCCCCAGAGAAAGCCCATATGCGGCGAGAAATTCTTGTAGCCGGAGCAGACGAGATAGTCGCAGCCCCAGGCCTGCACGTCGATCAGCCCGTGCGGTCCGTAATGCACGCAGTCGAGGAACACCTCGGCGCCCGCCGCATGCGCGATCTTCGCCACCGAGGCGACATCGACGATCGAGCCGATCGAATGCGCGGTCACGGTGCAGGCGACGAGGCGGGTGCGCTCCGACAGCAGCGGCTTGAGATCGTCGACATGCAGATTGCCGTCCTCGCGCATGCGCCACCATTTGAACCTGGCGCCGGCCTGCTCCAGCGCCAGCCATGTGGCGATGTTGGCGTCATGGTCCATGTCGGTGACGACGATCTCGTCGCGTTCCGAAAGCATCTGGCCGATGCCGAGGCTGACCAGGCGGATGAACGAGGTGGCGTTCATGCCGAAGCAGATTTCCGACGGACTGTAGGCGTTGATCAAAAGCGCCACGCTGTCGCGTGCCTCGGCGACCGACCGGTCGACGGTGACGCTGCGGCCATAACGGCCGCCGCGCTGCACATTGTGCCCGACCAGATGGTTGGTCACCGCGTCGAGCACGCTTTGCGGGATCTGCGCGCCGGCGGCATTGTCCATGAAGATGAACTCGCCCGCTTGGCTGAGCGCCGGGAACATGGCGCGGATCTTTTCGACCGGGAACGAAGCGGCGCCGTCCTGTGCCTTCGAGATATGGTGTTGGTTCACGGACGTCTCCTTCAGTGTATCGATGTCGTTCAAGGTGGGATCAGTGCGCGCCGGACCGGGCCTTGCCGCGCTCTTCGAGGTAGCCGACCAGCCGCACCAGCGGCCACAGGAAGGCGAGATAGATGATTGCGGCGCCGATCAGCGGCGTCGGATTGGCCATCAGCGCCTGCGCGTCGGTGGCCTGCTTCAGAAGGTCGGGCATCGCCACCACCGAGGCCAGCGCGGTGTCCTTGAACACCGAGACGCAGTTGCTGGTCAGCGGCGGGATGACGACCCGGATCGCCTGCGGCAGGATCACCTTGCGCATGGCGACCCAGAACGGCAGGCCGAGCGCTGCGGCAGCCTCGAACTGGCCCTTGGGAATGTTCTCGATGCCGGCGCGGCAGACTTCCGCCGTGAAGGCGGCAAGCACCAATGACAAGGCAAGGGCCGCCGACACGAAGGACGACAGGCGGATGCCGACGAAGGGCAGGGCGTAATAGATCAGGATCAGCACCACCAGGATCGGCAGCGCGCGGAAGATGTCGATGTAGAGGATCGCAAGCCGCCTCAGCGGCTTCGGCGCATAGAGCCGCATCAGGCAGATCGCCAGCCCGGCAATGGTGCCGAAGACGATTGCGGCGCAGCCGAGCAGGATGGTGTTGCCGAGCCCGCGGATGAGGATCGGAAACGATCGGACGAGGATGCCCCAGTTGAAGAAGGTGTCGATCAGCTCCATCGGCGTCACCCGTTAGACGCGGCCCGCCGCGCAGGCGGATCCGAATGGTCGAAGCGAGAGCGCCGGCCGTGACCGGCGCTCTCGTGCGAGTTTGCGACTGCTGGCCCTATTGCGGGATCGGCCCCGGCGTCACCGTGCTGGTGCCGGCTTCCGGATCGACGCCGAACCACTTCTTGTGGATCGCGGCCATCGTGCCGTCCTTCTTCATCGCGGTGATGGCGTCGTTGACCTTTTCGAGCAGCGGGTGGCCCTTCTTGGTCATCATGGCGAAGCGCTCGCCGGTCGGAATGCGCACCAGGATCTTCAGCGCCGGCATCTGCTTGATGGCGAACAGGAAGCCGGCGAGCTCGCCGGCGCCGCCGTCGATGCGGCCGTTCTGCACGTCGAGCAGCAGGTCCTGCTGGGCGTTGTAGCTCTTGGTTTCGGCGACGCCGAGCTTGCCGGCGTTTTCCTTCATATAGGCCTCGCCGGTCGAGCCGGCGATGACGCCTATGGTCTTGCCTTTCAAGTCGTCGAGCGACTTGATGGTCGAGTCCGCCTTGCCGACGATGGTGCCGTCGCTGTCGTAATAGGCCTGGGTGAAGCCCTGGTTCTGCAGGCGCTCCTTGGTGATCGAGATCGACGACACGGCAAAGTCGATGCGGCCGGAAGCGGTCGCCGCGAACAGCGCCTGGAAGCCGAGATCCTGGAACTCGACCTCGGCGCCGATGCGCTTGGCGACGTCGTTGGCGACATCGACCTCAAAACCCTCGAAGCCGCCGGAATCGGTCTTGTATTCCCATGGCGGGTTGGCCGGGTAGGCGCCGACCATGATCTTGTCGGCGAAGGCGGGCGCGGCGAAGGCGACGCCGGCAGCGATGACCACGCCAATCAGTCCTAGACGTTTGAACATGTTGCTTCCCTCTGGTTCGGCCACTTCGCGTGGCGCATTTCCTCTTCCGCCCCTTTCGGCGTCCAGCTCCCGGACGCCGCAGGCGAGGCGGCGCCTGAAATCAGGATGCGCGGCGCTGGCGCGAGCCGATCAGCTCCCGCAGCCGCGCGATCAGCGCATCGACCGCCGCGCTCGTCGTGACCATGCCGGGCGACAGCCTGAGCGTCGTGCCGCGGGCGTCGCAGTAAAGTTGCTCGTCGCGCAGCGTCGCAACGAGCTTCGCGGCCTCGACCCCTTGCGGGAGGCCGATCATCACGCTGCCGCCGCGTTTCTCCGCATCGAGCGGCGAGCGGATCGTCCAGCCATTGCTCATCGCGGCGTCGATGATGCGCCCGACATGCGCCGCGTTCTGCGCGCGGATGGCGTCGATGCCGGTCTCTTCCAGCCATTGCAGGCCGGGCAGCGAGGCGACGCTGGCCAGGATCGCCGGCGTGCCGTGGTCGAAGCGGCGCGCGTCGCTTGCGTAGCTGGAAGCGTCGAGATCCCAGGAGAACGGATTCGGCTGGCTGAACCAGCCGCGCAGCTCCGGCCGGCATGTCGAAAGAAGGTCGGGCGCGACTTGCAAAATGCCGGCGCCGGAGGCGCCGCACAGCCATTTGAGCGAGGTCGAGACGACGAAATCGACCGGCGTCGCGGCAACGGAAAATGGCGCCACGCCGATACCCTGCGTGACAT
>NZ_RZOS01000210.1:0-9610 GCF_004022605.1 Mesorhizobium sp. M4B.F.Ca.ET.089.01.1.1 | reverse complement strand
CTACATTTCACACCGGCTCGGCGACCTCGCGGCGATCGCCGATCGCGCCGTCGTCATGCGCGGTGGCCGCATCGTCGGCGCTTTTGCCAGGCCGATCGACTTCCCGGCGGCGGTTGCCGCCATGATCGGCCGGCCGCTGGAGGCCGCCACCCATCGTGGCGAGGCGTCGACCGCACCCGTGGTCCTGTCGGTCAAGGGCGCCAGGCTGGTCGCGGGCGCCGCACCTTTCGACCTCGAACTCCGCTCAGGCGAGGTCGTCGCCATCACCGGCACGCTTGGCTCCGGCAAGAGCCGGCTGCTGCGCGCCCTTTTCGGCCTTGCAACCCTTGCCGAAGGCACTTTCGGGCTTGATGGGAAACCCTGGCTTTCGAGCGGGCCAGGACAGTCGATCGAGAACGGCGTGTTCATGGTCGCTGAGGATCGCTGGCAATCCTCGCTGCTGCCTCCGGAAGTTCCCGGCGCCTCCATCGCCGGCACCATCGCCCTGCCGCATCTGAAACGCTGGTTTCCGGGCGGCCTGCTCAGGACCAAGCGCGAGCGCAAGGTCGCCGCCGAAGCGATCGCACGGCTCGGCATCAAGGCGCGCGGTCCGGACGACACGCTCGACGAGCTTTCCGGCGGCAACCAGCAGAAGGTCGTGCTCGCCCGCTGGCAGGCGGCGCCTTGTCGGCTGCTCCTGCTCGACGAGCCGTTCCAGGGCGTCGATGTCGGCGCTCGCGCCGACCTGATCGCCGCCATCCGCGGCAGCCAGAGCGGCTCGGCCACGCTGATCGCGACCAGCGACACCGAGGAGGCGCTGGAAGTCGCCGACCGCATCCTCGTCATGCGCAACCATTCCCTTCATGCGGCCGAAGACGGCCATGGCCCGCTCAGCGACCGGATCGACAGGGTCGAGGGCGAGGAGACCGCCGGAGACCCGAGATGACCGAATTGACGACAACGCAAGCCGCCCCGCGTCCCTCGCTTCTGCGCGAGATCCGCCGATACGCGCTCTTCGCGCTGCTTGCCCTGATGGTCATCGGCTTCTGGTATGTGCAGCCCGCCTTCATCCGCTCGGCCAATCTGTTCTCGATCCTGCAGGCGGTTTCGGTGGTCGCGATCCTCGGCGTCGGCGTGTCGATCACCATGGCGGCGGATGGCTTCGATCTCTCGGTCGGCAGCGTCGCCGCCTCCTCGGTGATGGCGGCAAGCTACGCCATGGTCGTGTGGCAGATGGATGCCGCCGAAACGATGGCGCTTGTCCTGCTGATGGGCGCTCTGATCGGCCTCGCCAACGGGCTGCTGATCGTCCGCGTCGGCGTGCCGGATCTTCTCGCGACGCTGGCGACCATGTTCCTGCTGACCGGCCTGCAGCTGATCCCGACCGGCGGCCGCTCGATCACCGCCGGCATGGTGCTTCCCGACGGCTCGACGGTGCCCGGCACCTTCGATCCTGCCTTCCTGATCCTCGGACGCTCGCGGCTCCTCGACCTCGTTCCGCTGTCCGTCGTGGCGATGGCGCTCGTCGCCCTCGTCGCCTGGTTCCTGATGGAGCGCACGCGCTGGGGGCGCGTCTTCTATGCCATCGGCGGCAACGAGACGGCCGCGCACCTCTCCGGCGCGCCGACCAAGGCGTACCGCCTCTCCGCCTATGTCATTTCGGGCACGCTGGCATCGCTCGGCGGCCTGATCGTTGCCTCGCGCGTCGGCCGCGGCGACGTCTCGGCCGGCAACTCGCTGCTGCTAGACGCCGTCGCGGCCTCACTGATCGGCTATGCCGTGCTCGACAAGCGCCGCCCGCATGTGATCGGCACGGTCGTCGGCGCGATCTTCGTCGGCGTGCTCTTGAACGGCCTCACCATGCTGAACGCGCCCTACTACACGCAGGATTTCGTCAAGGGCGTCGTGCTGGTCGGCGCGCTGGCGGCGACCTTCGGCCTCGGAAAGAAGCGCTGAGAGCAATTCCAGGAAAAGTGTGTTTGCGGTTTTCGTCCGTAATTGCGGCGGCATATCTTCTCAGCTTGGCCTCGACGGGTTTAGACTGCAAAAAATTCTCTGATCCTGTCGGCTAGGCCCGCGCTCCGCCGTCCTTGATGGTAGCTATGCGAACGGGAGGAGAAAAATGCCGGAAAAAGTCCTGGTCCTGATCGGCACGAAAAAAGGCGCCTTCATCGCCGAGAGCGACGGCAAGCGCGGGTCTTGGAAGCTGCGTGGTCCGTTCTGCGAGCACTGGCCGATGAACCATGTCGTCGGCGACCCTAAGACCGGCGCGATCTACGGCGCCGGCGGCAATGAGTGGTTCGGGCCGGCGGTCTGGAAGTCGGACGACCTTGGCGAGACCTGGAAGCATTCCAGCGAGGGCTTGGCCTATGATGCCGGCGAGGAACCGATCAAGGCGGTGTGGAGCTTCGCAAGGCGCAACGGCAGCCTCTATGCCGGCGTGCAGCCGGCCGGCCTGTTTCGCTCCGATGACGACGGCGTCACCTGGAGCCACATCGAGGGCCTGCAGCGTCACCCAAGCCGCAAGGACTGGAACCCGGGCGGCGCCGGCCTCATCCTCCATTCCATCGTCACGCACCCCAGGGACGAGGAGCAGATCTGGGTGGGCATCTCGTCAGCGGGCGTGTTCTACACCTGGGACGGCGGCAAGACGTGGGAGCCACGCAACCGCGGCACACGCGCCGACTTCCTGCCCGAAGGACAAAACTATCCAGAGTTCGGCCAGTGCGTGCACTGCCTGGTGATGGCGCCCGGCAAGCCCGATCGGCTCTACCAGCAGAACCATTGCGGCATGTACCGCTCCGATGACGGCGGCAAGAGCTGGCAGAGCATCGAGAAGGGCCTTCCTTCGACGTTCGGATTTCCCGCGGCCACGCATCCGCGCGACGCCGACACGCTGTTCCTTCTGCCGCTCAACGGCGACAGTGCCGGCCGCTACGTGCCGGACGCGAAGGCGGCGGTCTGGAAGACCGAAGATGCGGGCGCCACCTGGTTGGACGAGCGCAAGGGCCTGCCGCAGGAGAACTGCTATGCGGGCGTGTTGCGGCAGGCTATGGCGACCGACAGCCTCGAGCCGGCCGGCGTCTATTTCGGCACCAGCGGCGGCTCGCTTTTCGCCAGTGCCGATGAAGGCGAAAACTGGTCGGAGATCGCTCAGCATCTGCCCGCGATCCTGTCCGTCGAGGCGATGGTGGTGAGCGAGTAACGCAAATGTCGAACGCCACCGCCCGCAATGTGCCCCTGGTCGTCGCGCGGCTCCCGGGCGTGCTCATCGACCTGTTTCCTGGCGCGCCGCGCCGGGTCGAACTGCCGGCCTCGACCGTGAAGGAAATGATTGACGGGCTGGACGCGCGCTGGCCCGGCATGCGCGACCGAATCTGCGATTCCCGCCCCGCGATCCGCCGCCACATGAACGTCTTCCTGGATGGTGAGAGGGCAACCCTGGAAACCAGGTTAGCGCCCGGCACCGAGGTTTTTGTCCTGACGGCAATCAGCGGCGGCTAGACGCAAAGGGCTGCCCAAGCCTTCGGGCAATTTCTCCTCTCCCGCGCGGCAAGCGAGGGAGAGGAGAAGGAAGATCAGTTGGTTGGAATCCAGCTGGCGGCGGCCGCGTCGCTCTGGCCGAAGGCGGGAAGCTTGGCATCGAGATCCTCGACCGTCTTGATGCCGTTCTTGCGCAGTTCCTCCTGCGTCAGCAGCACCGGCTTGACGACGATGCTGTGTCCCGGATCCTCGCCGGCGACCAGCTTGGCCGCGGCCCGCACCGAAACCGCGCCGACGACAGCCGGATTGGTGGCGGCGGTGGCGACCCACGGGCTTCCTTCCGCGGTGATCTCCGTGATGTCGGCTGTAGACACGTCGGCCGAGTAGATCTTCACCTTGCCGGAGATGCCGAGTTCGTCGGTGGCGAGTTTCACGCCGCGCGCGAACTCGTCATAGGGAGCGAAGACGACGCTGATATCGGGATTGGCCTGGAAGGCCGCCTTGGTCTGATCGGCGGTCGACACCGCGGTCGTGTCGTTGACCGTTCCCCAGCGCGCCTTCTCGACGATGCCGGGATTGGCCTTCTTGGTCTCGTCCCAGATCTCGTTGCGGCGGTCGAGCGGCGCGAAGCCGGCGACATAGACATAGCCTGCATGGAACGACGTACCGTTGTCCTTGAGCGCCTGGCCGAGCGCCGCCTTGGCAAGCTCGTGATCGGACTGTTCGACCTGCGGGATTTTGGGATTGTCGAGATTGACGTCGAAGGCGACGACCTTGATGCCGGCATCGAGCGCCTTTTGCGCAACGTCCTTCAGCGCCTCGGGCTGGCCGTGGTCGATGATGATGGCCTGCACGCCGAGATTGATCGCCTGCTCGATCTGATCGCGCTGCGCGGCCGCGTCCTGCCGGCCGGAAAAGATCTGCAGGTCGATGTCGAGCGCTTTCGCCTGTTTCGTCGCGCCGGCCTGATAGGCCTGGAAGAAATCACCGGTCGAGATGAAGGTGACGAGCGCCACCTTTACGCCGCCCTTGTCGAAGGGCGCCGGAGCACCGGCGATCCCCGCAGCGGACGCCGCACCGACTGGCACGGCGCAAGCGAGCAGGCCGGCGGCGAATAGTCCTAGAATGGAAGTCTTCATGAGAAATTCCCCGTGAATACGCCGACAAGGCACGTCTCCGGACTGCGGGATCGCCGCCGTCGCGCCTCGATGTGCGAATTCGCGAAAGGTACAGCGGCGGCGGAGCCGCCCGGAACGCAGATTTTTCTCTTTCCAAGCGTGCGATTGGCAAATGTTGCTGTTACCAATCACGCTGTCCGGGGATCGCGCGGCGAGCCTGCGCTCGAGGGCGTCATGGCTGTTGCGGCCGCTGGAGAGCTTCCCGCCCGCTCATGCCGCGAATCGCTGCATGCGCGAATCAAAAAGAAGCCGTCCAAGGTCCCCCCTTGAACGGCCGGTCGAGCCCCCTGCTCCCCTGAAACTCTTAACTGAAGTGCTGCCGATCGTCGCGAAACGAGCGCTTCTGGAGTGGTTTTGGTGTGCCACAGGCAGGGTTCGGCGGCAACGTAAACCACTTGTTAACCTTAACGTCCCCGACCCGTGAACAAGTGTTAACGATGCTGGCACGCATCCTGCTCCGCAACGCATGTAGTCATCGGAGGGCGCCCTGTCTGTTCGCCGATGGGACATGAAAAGAAAGATTGCGCGAAAGAGCACACAATGAACCAGAACGGATCGATCACGCTGTTCCAATATTGGAACCAGCTGCGTGATGGGCGCCCCGCCCCGAAGCGTTCGGAAGTGGAGCCCGCCGACATCAAGTCGCTTTTGGCCGACACATTCATCCTGGAAAGGGATACGCGCGGTGAAGCCGTGTTCCGGCTGGCCGGGACGAGGCTTTGCGCCGGCTATGGCCGCGAGCTCAAGGGGTTCTCCTTCCCCTCGCTGTGGCGCGAGAAGGACCAACGGCTCGTCTCGCGACTGGTCCACGGCGTCTTCGAGCAGAAGTCCGTGGTGCTCATCACCTATGAGGGCTTCAGCCGCAACGGCCGTTCCAACAAGTTCGAGCTGCTTGCGCTGCCGCTCGACGGCGGCGTCGAGAATCCGCGCTGCCTCGGCGTCATCAGCGCCGCCGAAAGACCATTCTGGCTCGGCGCCGATCCGATCACCGACGCGCTGATCGATTCGATCCGCGTCGTCGATCCGGACAAGGAGCCGATGTTCCTGAAGAACCGGCCGGCGATCAACGTTCCCTCGCTTGTTCCGTCCGAATTCGACCCGCCAGAAACGTTTTCAGCGCTCGGCCGCGCACGTCGCATCCGTCATCTGGTCGTGTTCGAGGGCGGGCGCGGCGAATAGCCAAATCCGTCTCCAGATCGAGCGCAAAGGGCTCGGCTTTTCCCCTTTGTTAACCTGCTTTGCTGTAGTTTTGCGGGTGAAATTCCTCGCATCTACGCGCGGAATGCCAACGGGGTGTAGGCAGTCATGAGGTCAACGGCGGTCGACTACGCGCCGTCCCGCGCCGAAAGGCGTAACTTTCAGCGCGTCCGGGTCAAGATCTATGGGCGCTTCATGCTGGAGGACCGCACCGAGCACCCGTGCCAGGTGATCGACATGTCGCCGGGCAACGTCGCGCTCCGCACCGAGCGGGTCGGCATGCCGGGCGAGAAGGTCATCGCCTATATCGACCACATCGGCCGCGTCGAGGGCATCGTGACCCGCACCTCGCAGGACGGCTTCGCGATGACGGTCATCGCCTCGGACCGCAAGAAGGACAAGCTCGCCGCGCAGCTGACCTGGCTTGCCAACAAGCACGAGCTCGACCTGCCGGAAGACCGCCGCCACGAACGCGTCGCGCCGCGCAACCCGATGAGCGTGCTTCAGCTCACCGACGGGCGCCAGTACCAGTGCCGCATCATCGACCTGTCGCTCTCGGGCGCGGCGGTCGAGATCGACGTCAAGCCGGCGATCGGCGTGCAGATCATGCTGGGCACGATGCGCGGCCAGGTGGTGCGTCATTTCGAGGATGGCGTCGCCGTCGAATTCGCCGTCATCCAGCGGCCGGAAACACTGGATTCCGAATTCAACACGCCGCGCGCCTGACGAACGGCGCGCGACCAACAACCGAACCGGCCCCTCGCGGCCGGTTTTTTGTTTTTCGCCCGCCCCGCACCCGCCTGCGCCCGTTAACGAACATCGACCATTCGGCGCAATGCCGCCCTTAACAAGCCCGCCAGAATTTTAGACCAAGCTAATTCAAATTTTATGCTTATTCTATTGGGGTTTTACTCAATGTCTACTTCGGGTTTTTGCGTCAAATAAATCCGACTGTGGGATAGTCTCCTCGAACGGGGAGACTAAGCAATGAAAAAGACGAGGGGCAAGCTATTGCTCATGGCAATAGCGATGCAGCTTTCCGCTTGGGGAACGGCATATGCGGGACCGGCCTTCATGCACACCGGCGGCCGCACCACGCAGCCGGTCGGCCATTATGAATTCTGCCAGAAGCTTCCGCAGGAATGCACCGAACGCACGCCGAAGCAGGCGCCGATCGAACTGACGCGCAAGCTGTGGGCAGCGATCGTCAACATCAACAATTCGGTCAACACCAGGATCACGCCGCGCACCGACATGGAAATGTGGGGCAAGGAAGAGGTCTGGTCCTACCCCGACAGCGGTTTTGGCGACTGCGAGGACTATGCGCTGGAAAAGCGCCGCGAGCTGATGGACATCGGCGTGCCTGCTGGCGCCCTGCTGATGACGGTGGCGCGCCAGCCGAATGGCGACGGCCACGCGGTGCTCACCGTGCGCACCAGTCTCGGCGAGTTCATCCTCGACAATCTGCAGCCCAAGGTGATGGCCTGGACCGACACCCCCTACACCTATCTCAAGCGCCAATCGACAGAGAATTCGGGCGTTTGGGTGACGATCAATGACGGCCGCGAGGACGCGGTCGCCAGCGTCCGCTAAGGCGCCAATGCATGCCGCCCCGTGGGGGAATTTGGGGCGACGGCATGCATGAACAAGTTAAGGGCGTCGCCCTCATGCGACGTGCTTAGGGAGAAAACCCGGTCGAGTCCCCACCCTCCCCGTCCCCAACGACCGGGTTTTAGGAGCCGGCCCTGTCCCCGGGCCGGCTCCGCCATTTCTTGCAAGTCGTCGAACCATGAAGTATTAGAGACTTCGTAAGTGCGGAGGCGAGCGATCTCAGCTCGTCTGGGAGCCGATATCGGCGACTGAATGGATGTTGATTTAGAATCGGCATCTACCGTTGATACTGCGGAGTGGCACTCTTATGGGTGCTGTCTCGTGCGAGGGCTTTCCCTTCCGAAAGAGGGGCAACCGCTGACGGTTGCTGCACATCCGCTTCATGTTGATGAAGCAAGGATGTGCAAGATGTGCAAATCAAAGAAATTGGCAAGAATCAGGACTAGGCTCGCCTGCAACCAAGACGGGCGATGCTTCTATTGTGAATTTCCGATGTGGGATCGCGACCCAACAGGATTTTCCGAGCGCTACAATATCCCCGTTGGATCGCTGGATCGCTTTCGCTGCACCGTAGAGCATCTGAACCCAAGGATGAATGGCGGCAAGGACAACCTCGATAACCTTGTAGCAGCATGCCGATTTTGCAATCAGAACCGACACAAGATGAAAGAAGTGCCATCGCCATTCGCCTTTCGACAGCACGTCCAAAAGCGAGTAAAGGCGGGGAGATGGCATCCACCTTAGTTCCACCACTTGTTGAGTGATGCACGGGCGTTGCGAGGCGATTTAACTATTGCGCCGCCGCGGGCCTATCCACGAGTTTCTCAACCAGCCGCCTGAGTTCGGAAGGTGTGGTGTGGCCACCGACAATCTCGTGGTAGCTGATGCCTGCTCGTCGCAACGCCTCCTTTTTGACCGCATCGCGCGCCGCTGCCGAACGCTGATGATGCGCGTGGCCTTGGTATTCGAGCGCATGCCGCGGCTGACAGTTCTCGTCGACGAGAAGTAGATCGACCCGTTTTGAGTTGATGCAGCTGTAGGCGTCCGCGTTCTCACTGCGCAGAATTTCTCCCAGCGATACTTGTGCCATGACCTGCCACTCAGGATTGCAGGCGATAACCATCCGGTCGAGTTCCTTGAAGACGCGCGCTTCACTCTTGTTGAGAAGTGCCTGAGCAGTGAATTTGGCCGCCATGACAATCCGCAATTGATCGGTAGCATCGATCTGTTTCGGAGCAGCCACACTCGGCTTCGCTGGCAGTATTCTGTTGGTGGCGGCGGCCTCCGCCCGCTTACGCGCCCAGCGCCAGCGATTCTTTTCTCTCCAAGCTTGCCTTCGCATTCTTGTCAGGCGGCGCTCTAAGGCCATGCCGGCAAGAACGCCAGCAAGGAAAATTACAATTAGTAGGAGGGGTTTCGCGATTAGCTCGGCAAACTCGGGCGGCATGCAAGTAAGCTACCTCCGTTACCTCGTTCCTTAATATGTGTTCAATTGCAACAATAAACGGCCAAGCGGTGCGGGATGTCAATTTGCTGCATTGCTGCGCTCTGAACCGCGGTGAACGCTCGGCATTCAGGATCCGTCGCGTCGCCCCGCGCATCAGAACATCCCGGCCCGACTTTCCACGTGCAATCGATCAAGGCATTGTGGGCCGTCAATTCCACCATGCGGATCGGTGCCATGCTGGAAATTCCCGAAGACCGTTGCGAGCGCGCCAGGCTATTCAAGGCCATAGACGACGCCTTCAAGGCCGGCGATTTCGACGGGCTCGGCATTGCCCTGGGCGGCGCGCCGCGCTGGTTCGACGAGCGCATGCCGTTCGAGCTCGGCCTCGGCCATCCGCTGGAGTATGCGATCTACTGGAGTCCGCTCGCCTTCATCTCGGCTTTGATCGAAGCGGGCTCGAATCCGAACTACGGCGACCATGCCGGATTTCCCTCTATTATCGCGGCGCTCTCCACCGAGCGGCCGGACAAGCACGACATCATCCGCGTGCTGATCGAGCGCGGCGCGGATCCCGACATGCGCGGCGTCAACGACTGGACGCCGCTGCATTATGCGGTGGCGATGCGCGATGCCGAGGCGATCCGCCTGCTTCTCGCGGCCGGCGCGGACCCGGCGCTCAGAACCCGCATCGACGACTATGCCACGGCGCTGGAGG
>NZ_RZOS01000020.1:0-32512 GCF_004022605.1 Mesorhizobium sp. M4B.F.Ca.ET.089.01.1.1 | reverse complement strand
AGCTGAGACCATGCACGGCGGCGCGGTCCGGCCGCGCCGGATAGGAGAAGGAGACGTCGTCGAAGCTGATCGCGCCTTTCGCCTTCGCCGGCAGCGGCCGCGGATCGGCGGGCGGCTGGATCGCCGGCTTCTCGGCCAGGATCTCGGTCAGCCGCTCGGCAGCACCCGCCGCCTGGGCGAGCTCGCCCCACACTTCCGACAGCGCGCCGAGCGCGCCGGCGGCGAACACCGAATAGAGCAGGAACTGGCCGAGCGTGCCCGCCGACATCGTGCCGGAGAGCACGTCGCGCGAGCCGAACCACAGCACCGCCACCACCGAGGAGAAGATCATGAAGATGGCGAAGAAGGTGAGGAAGGCGCGCGCGAGGACCGAGCCGCGCGCCGCCTCGAAGGCGGCTTCCACTGCTGCGGAGAAACGGCCGGTGACCAGCGTCTCGTTGGTGAAGGCCTGCAGCGTGCGCACCGCACCGATCTGCTCGCTGGCATAGGCGGTGGCGTTGGCCAGCGTGTCCTGCGCCTGCCGCGACTTGCGCCTGACCGAACGGCCGAAGGCGACCAGCGGCAGCACGATGAGCGGGATGGCGGCGATGACGAGGCCGGACAGTTTCGGGCTGGTGAACACCATCATCGCCACCGCGCCGAGGCCGAGGATGACGTTGCGCAGCGCCACCGAGGCGGTGGCGCCGACCGCCGATTTCACCTGCGTGGTGTCGGCGGCGAGCCGCGACACGATCTCGCCCGAATGGGCCTTGTCGAAGAAGGCCGGCGACAGCGTCGTGACATGGGCGAAAACGTCGCGGCGGATGTCGGCGACGACGCGCTCGCCAAGCGTGATGACGAAATAGTAGCGCCCCGCCGATGCAGCCGCCAAAAGCGCCGCCATCGCCACCAGCGCTGCGAAATATTCGGCGATGAAGGTCGAGCCGGAGGACGAGAACCCGTTATCGATCATACGCCGCACGGCCATTGGCAAGGCCAGCGTCGTCCCCGCCGCCACGGCCAGCGAGATGAGCGCGCCGACGACCATCGTGCGGTAGCGGAAGATGTAGGGATAAAGGCGCTTGAGCGGCCCGAGCGAGCGCCGGCGCCCGTCTGCATCGCCACTGATATCCGCCATGAGCGTTTCCTCTGGCCGCCTTCGGGCAGTGCGTGCAATATGCGCCCGCCGCGGCCTTGTGATTCAATTCCGGCTGATGTATAGGCTCGCCGACCGTTTTAGAAGCCGTGGCTCCTCAATAGCTGCGGCTTCGAGTTTTAAAAAGGGGCGCATCGACGCAGGCCATGGGCCCGTCGGCAGCGCCACAAGCCAGGAAAAACGACAATGAAGGCCGACATCCATCCCGACTACCACACCATCAAGGTCGTCATGACCGATGGCACCGAATACTCGACCCGTTCGACCTGGGGCAAGGAAGGCGATACGATGAACCTCGATATCGACCCGACCACGCACCCGGCCTGGACCGGCGGCCAGCAGACCTTGCTCGACCGCGGCGGCCGCCTGTCGAAGTTCAAGAAGCGCTTCGAAGGCTTCGGCCTCTAAGCCGGATACGCCTGACAGATTTTGAAAACCCGCCCACGAGGCGGGTTTTTTGTTGCCATGACAGCTCCCTTCTCCCCGTCACTATACGGGGAGAAGGTGCCGGCAGGCGGATGAGGGGCGGCGCCAGCGTTGGTAGGTTCGGCCATCGGCAACATAGCCGGCCTCGGAAGTTCAGGACCCGTCGCGGTAAAACGACACCGATATCATAGGCCCGCGCTGCCCCTCACCTGCCTGCCGGCTTCCTCTTCCCATATAGAGACGGGGAAAGGGGCGCTGTCGTCAACTGTTTCGCAAATCGCGAACGTCGCCTACTCGCCCACCAGCTCCCGCAACGCCATGCACTTGTAGGCCGCGACCAGCCTGTCGCCCTCCTGTCGGTCGACGGAGATCGCCAGCCGCATGGCCGCCTCGCCCATCTGCCAGACCAGGAAGGCTGTGGTTTCCAGTGCCACCGGATCGGCATCGGGCCGCAGTCGCTTCAGCACCGAGACGAGGAATTCGGCATTGGCGCGGCTGTCGGCGAGCTCGAGCTCGCGCAACGCCTTGTCGGCCTGGGTGCCCGACCAGATGTCGCGCATCACCGGCTCGGCCAGGAACAGCCGGTAGTAGATATCGACCAGTTCCGAGAATGCCCGCCGCAAGCCCTCGGCGTCTGCGACATCCTTGAGCGCCGCGGCGATACAGGCCTGGCTTTCGGCGGTGTAGCGCTCGGCCAGCGCCCAGACGATCGCCCGCTTGTCGGGGAAGAACTGGTAGAGCGAGCCGATCGACACGCCTGCCCGCTCTGCCACCTCGCCCATGCGCATGGCGTCGCTGCCTTGCGCGGCGATCAGCGCCGAGGCGGCGGCGAGCATGCGTTCGACCCGCTCGCGGCTGCGCTGCTGGCTCGGGGAGCGGCGTGGCGAGGCCACCGATCCATCCTGCTGATGCGGCGCGGCACCTCTGCCTTCCATGGAGCCCTCCGGAAAGAATCTGCGACAACTCGCTTGACTCACAAAATACGAGGGTTTATCACGTTTTGCAAATGTGAGGATTACTCATATTTGTAAACCGAGGAGATCGAGATGACTACGAAACCTGTTTTGATCCTGGGCGGCACCGGCAAGACCGGCCGGCGCCTGGCCGAACGGCTGACCGCCAGGAACATTCCCGTGCGCATCGGCTCCCGCGCTGGCACGCCGCCCTTCGACTGGCTGGACAAGGAAACATGGGGCCGTGCGCTCGAAGGCGTCGGCGCCGTCTACATCAGCTACTATCCAGACATCGCCGTGCCGGGCGCGGCCGAAACCGTCGAGGCGTTTGCCCGGCTTGCCGTCGAACGCGGCGTCAGGCGCCTGGCGCTGCTCTCCGGTCGCGGCGAGCCTGAAGCCCAGCGCGCCGAGGAGATGTTGAAAGCCTCCGGCGCCGACTGGAGCATCCTGCGCTGCGCCTGGTTCTCGCAGAATTTCAGCGAGGGCTTCCTGATCGAGTCTATCCTCGAAGGCGAGGTCGCCTTACCGGTCGGCAATGTCGGTGAACCTTTCGTCGATGTCGACGACATCGCCGACGTCGCCGCAACCGTCCTGACGGAGCCAGGTCATATCGGCCAGCTTTACGAGCTCACCGGCCCGCGCCTGCTGAGCTTCGCCGATGCCGTCGCCGAGATCGGTAATGCCGCCGGCCGTGACATCCGCTACCGGCAGATCTCACATGCCGAATTCACCGAGGCGGTGGCGGCGCAGAACCTGCCGCCGGAATTCGCCTGGCTGCTCGACGAGCTCTTCACGAAGGTGCTCGACGGCCGCAACGAGACGCTGGCCGACGGCGTGCAGCGCGCGCTCGGCCGCCAGCCGAAGGACTTTTCCGCCTACGCAACCGAAACCGCCGCCAGCGGCGTCTGGAGCAACTGAGATGATGAAACTTCTTCCCACCCTCACCTTCATCGCCGCGATCGGCTCCGGCGTCGTCGGCGGCGTCTTCTTCGCCTTTTCCAATTTCGTCATGGCGGCGCTCGCCCGGCTGCCTGTCCCAAGCGGCATCGCGGCGATGAATTCGATCAACGTCACGGTGATCACGCCGACCTTCATGACGGCGCTGTTCGGCACCGGCCTCATTTGTCTCGTGCTCATTGCCGCCGTTCTCTTTGGCTGGAACCAGTCGGGTTCGAACTGGCTTGTTGCCGGCGCCGTGATCTACCTGATCGGCAACCCGATCGTGACCATGGTCTTCAACGTGCCGCTCAATGACGCGCTCGCCGCCGTCGACCCGGCAAGTGCCAACGGCGCCGCCGTGTGGGCGAACCATCTGAATGCATGGGTGATGTGGAACCACGTCCGCACCGTCACCGCCATCGTGTCGATGGCCTGTTTCATCCTGGCGATGCTTTGAGAAGTGCCAAGCACAAACAAGAAGACCCGGCTTCAAGCCGGGTCTTTTTTATGACCTTTTCGGTCGGCATGGCCGAGATCCCGGTCCGGATCGATGACGTCGCGGACCAGCTGCTTGAGCTTCGCGGCGTCGGGAAAGCCGCCGTCGCGCTTGCGCTCCCAGACAAGCGTGTCGTTGCAGGAAATGCTGAAGATGCCGCCGGTGCCGGGCACCAGCGTCACTTCGCCGAGATCGGTGCCGAAGGTCGAGAGCAGCTCCTGCGCCATCCAGCCGGCTCTGAGCAGCCACTGGCACTGCGTGCAATAGGTGATGCGGACGGTGGGCAGCGGCTTGTCGTTCATCTCGGATCGAGCTTCGCTCATATTTCGGACTTAGGCCGCGCTGAGCTTGGCCATGGTCTCGTCGTCGACCTCGAAATTGGCGTAGACGCTCTGCACGTCGTCGTCGTCCTCGAGCGTGGCGACCAGCTTCATCAGCGACTGCGCGCGTTCCTCGTCGACCGGAACGTTGTTCTGCGGCTGCCAGATCGGCTTCACCGATTCCGCCTCGCCGAGCGAGGCTTCCAGCGCCTTCGACACGTCGCCGAGATTCTCGAAGGCGCAGTAGATGGTGTGGCCTTCCTCGTCCGATTCGACGTCGTCCGCGCCGGCTTCGATCGCCGCTTCCATGACCTTGTCGGCGTCGCCGGCCGATGCCGGATAGTAGATCTCGCCGGCCCGGTTCCACATGAACGACACCGAGCCGGTTTCGCCCAGCGCCCCGCCGGCCTTGGTGAAGGCGGCGCGCACGTTCGAAGCCGAACGGTTGCGGTTGTCGGTCAGCGCCTCGACGATCAGCGCCACGCCGCCCGGGCCGTAGCCCTCATAGCGTACCGCCTCGTAGTTTTCGCCGTCGCCGGCAGAAGCCTTGTTGATGGCGCGCTGGATGTTGTCCTTCGGCATCGACACGGCCTTGGCGTTCTGCACGGCAAGGCGCAGCCGCGGATTCATCGCCGGGTCCGGCGTGCCGGTCTTGGCGGCGACGGTGATTTCGCGCGCCAGCTTGGAAAACATTTTCGACCGCACCGCGTCCTGGCGGCCCTTGCGGTGCATGATGTTCTTGAACTGTGAATGGCCAGCCATGGCACCCCTGTCGTGTTCGGCTAGAGCATCCTGAAGCCAGGTGAAGACACCTCGCTCTTCTCAAAATGCTCGAATTCAAAATTTCAGAGCGTCCCTGATACGCCTGTGGGGCATATGGCGCTCGCTGTCGGAATGGCCGGCTTATAGATAAATCGGCTCAATTCGTCCAGCCGCGCGTGACATCGGATGCGCAAGGCATCTGCCGCAGGCCTCGGAGTTGACGACGAAACGTGCTTCGCTTCAATGCCCTTCGCCGGACCTTGCCTTCTTGCGCCGCCGCGCCAGCATGTTGAGGCCCTCGACCAGCGCCGAAAAGCCCATCGCCGCGTAAATGTAGCCCTTCGGCACGTGGTAGCCCATGCCGTCGGCGATCAGCGTCATGCCGATCATCAAAAGGAAGCCCAGCGCCAGCATGACGATGCTGGGGTTCTTGGCGATGAAGTCGGCAAGCGGCCCGGCCGCCAGCATCATCACGCTCACCGCCACAATGACGGCGATGTACATGATGGCGATCTCGTCGGTCATGCCGACGGCGGTGATGATCGAATCGATCGAGAAGACGAGGTCGAGCAACAGGATCTGGAAGATCGCGCCGGCGAGCGATATCTGCAGCGTCTCGCCGAGCATCGTGTCCTTGTGATCCTCGGGATCGACCGTGTGGTGGATTTCCTTGGTCGCCTTCCACACCAGGAACAGGCCGCCGGCGATCAGGATCAGGTCGCGCCAGGAGAAGCCGTGGCCGAGCGCGGTGAACACCGGCGTCGTCAGTTGGACGATGATCGAGATGGTGGCGAGCAGCACCAGCCGCATGATCAGCGCCGCCGAAATGCCGAGCCGGCGCGCGCGCGCCCTTTGCGCCTCGGGCAATTTGTTGGTCAGGATCGAGATGAAGATCAGATTGTCGATGCCGAGCACGACCTCCAGCACCACCAGCGTCAGCAGCGCCACCCAGGCGGTCGGGTCGGAGACAAAGGCAAAGTGCGGCGCCAGGAATTCGATGAGCTGCATGGAGGTCGTCCCCTCTACGATCTGAAGCAGGTGTCGCCGCCAGTTAGGTACTGACGCCGCTCATATCAATGTCACGACCAGAAGGACGGTGCGGTTTCCTCGAGCCGCGGCCCGCGACGAAACGGCGCGATCTTCTCGGCCAGCCCGGTGCGGTCGGAGATGTCGACGCCGATGCCGCACAGCGTCGCCGGCCCGCTCGCCGCCTCGAAGCGGCCTTTCGGCACTTTCGACAGGAAGCGGTTGAGCGGCTCCTCCTTGTCCATGCCGAGCGAGGAATCGTAGTCGCCGCACATGCCCGCATCCGACAGGTAGGCGGTGCCGCCGTTGAGGATCTGGTGGTCGGCGGTCGGCTGGTGGGTATGGGTGCCGACGACCAGGCTGGCGCGGCCGTCGACGAAATGCGCGAAGCACATCTTTTCCGACGTTGCCTCGGCGTGGAAATCGATGACGACGGCATCAGCCTGCTCGCCGAGCGGGCAGGCGGCGAGCTCGCGCTCGCCGGCCTGGAATGGATCGTCGAGCTCGGGATGCATGAAGACCCGCCCCATGATGTTGGCGACCAGCACGCGCGCGCCGTTCCGGGCGTGCCCTTGGGGAAATTGGACGGACGCAGGAAGCGCTCCTCGCGCGGCGCGAAGACCAGCGCGTCGCGCTGGTCCCAGACGTGATTGCCGGTGGTGACGACGTCGGCGCCGGCGGCGAGCGTCTCGCGAAAAATCTCCTCGGTGATGCCGAAGCCGCCGGCGGCGTTCTCGCCGTTGACGATGACGAAGTCGAGCTTGAAGTCGGAGATCAGGCCCGGCAGTTGCTCCCACACCGCCGTGCGTCCAGTTTTTCCGACCATGTCGCCGAGGAAAAGAAGTCTCATATGATCCCGTGCCGAAAGTCCGCCAAGCAAAAGCTGCATGACTTTCCGCAAAAGATCATGCGTTCTCAAACGCTTTTCTACAATTCCGGCGTGAACCGGCGCAACCCGCTCTCTGTCAGTATTTCCGGAATGATGACGTCGTGGTTCTCATCGGGGACCTGTGCCACCTCCTGGCAGTCGAAGGCGATGCCGATCAGCCTCGGCGTCAGCCCCTTGTCGGCCAGCTTGCCGATGGCACGGTCGTAGTAGCCGGCGCCGTAGCCGATGCGATGGCCGCGCGCGTCGAAGGCGGCGAGCGGCACCAGCATGACGGACGGATCGAGCACCGCCGCCTCCTCATGCGGTCCGACCGTGCCGAAGCCCATCTCGACCATCGGCGCCCCGCGCACCAGCTCGCGAAAGACGATCGTGCTCTTGTCGAGGATGGCCGGCAGGCAGAGCCTGGCGCCCTTTTCGCGGAGCGCGAACATCAGCGGCCGCACGTCGACCTCGGAGCGCATCGGCCAGAAGCCGGAGATGATCTGCCCCGGCTCGACGGCGATCTGGTCGCGCGCCGTCTCGGCCATCTCGAGCGCGATCTCCACGCGCCAGAATTCGTCGAGCGCATCGCGGCGCGCCAGCGCTTCCTTGCGCAGATGTTTTTTCAGGTCTTTGGAAGAGGTCATGCGCGGACGCTAGAAAAGGTCAGATCTGGAGGGAGCTTTAGGAGCGACGTTTTCTGACACATCATCCACGGGGAGTGGATCCTTTGCCGTCAGGTGACGATCCACACAACCGGTGGAGAGGTCGATCCCGGGTGCCTACAAAGTAGGTGGGCGCCGTGTGAGAAAACCCACGGGTCTTCCCAGGGACAGCTCCCTAAGGATCGATAAGGCCCCGGGGATAAGTTTCACCTGCCGGGAAGCGCAGACCGCCGAGACCAATATAGGCCGATGGCTGCCCGAGCGCCAGAGAAACGGCTGGCCGCACCGACGTTATTCGCCGCTTCCGGGACCGCCGAATGAAGCGTCCCCCTGCCCCGCTCTTGCGCCGCCGAGTTCGCCTCCTTACGGTCGCCGCAAAACGGCCAGGAGAAAAAATGCGTTTCGAAGGCACCGCGGCCTATGTTGCCGACAAGGATCTGATGGTTGCGGTCAACGCGGCGATCGCGCTCGAGCGGCCCTTGCTGGTCAAGGGCGAGCCCGGCACCGGCAAGACCGAGCTTGCCCGCCAGGTGGCGTCAGCGCTCGGGCTGGATTTCATCGAATGGAACGTCAAGTCGACCACCAAGGCGCAGCAGGGCCTCTACGAGTATGACGCCGTTTCGCGGCTGCGCGACAGCCAGCTCGGCGACGACCGCTTCAGCGACATCAGGAACTACATCAAGCGCGGCAAGCTCTGGGATGCTTTCGCTGCGCCGAAGAAGGTGGTGCTTCTGATCGACGAGATCGACAAGGCCGACATCGAGTTTCCCAACGACCTGCTGCAGGAACTCGACCGCATGGAATTCTTCGTCTACGAGACCGGCGAGACGATCCACGCGGCGCTGAGGCCGATCGTCATCATCACCTCGAACAACGAGAAGGAACTCCCGGACGCCTTCCTGCGCCGCTGCTTCTTCCACTATATCCGCTTCCCCGACATCGAGACGCTGCACCGCATCGTCGACGTCCACTATCCGGGCATCAAGCAGAACCTGGTGCGGGCGGCGCTCACGCAGTTCTACGAGATCCGCGACGTGCCGGGCCTGAAGAAGAAGCCGTCGACCTCCGAGGCGCTCGACTGGATCCGCCTGCTGGTCGCCGACGACATCGCGCCGGAAGACCTGCGCGCCGACCCCAAGAACATGCTGCCGAAGCTGCACGGCGCGCTGCTGAAGAACGAACAGGACGTGCATCTTTTCGAGCGCCTGGCCTTCATGGCGAGACGGCAGGGCTAGGCCGCCAGCAACAGCGCTTTCCCCGGCTGTGGACCTTTGCCGTCAACCGGCCTCCGAGGCAGCGTCTTATCGGAAAAGTTCGGAGGAAACGAAATGACCCAGATCACCATCCGCCCGCTCGCGCAGTCAGACCATGCCGACTGGCGGCGCCTGTGGACGGCCTACCTCACCTTCTATGAGACCAAGCTGCCGGACGAGGTCTACGACCTGACCTGGAAGCGGCTGTTCACGGAAGGCGAGTTCGAGCCGAAGGGTTTTATCGCCACGCTCGACGGCAAGGCCGTCGGCCTCACCCACTATCTCTACCACCGCTCCTGCTGGTCGCTGGTCAACAACTGCTACCTGCAGGACCTGTTCGCTGACCCGGGCGTGCGCGGCAAGGGCGTGGGCGCCGCGTTGATCAAGGCGGTGCAGGACGAGGCCGGCAAGATCGGGGTGAAGAACGTCTACTGGATGACGCACGAGACCAACGCCACGGCGCGCCGGCTCTACGACCATGTCGCGCGCCGCACGGGCTTCATCGAATACGATCTGCTATAGATGGCCGCATGTTCATCCCCTTCTTCCTCGAATTGAAAGCCGCGCGGGTTCCCGTTTCGCTCAGGGAATATCTGTCGCTGCTGGAGGGGCTGGAAGCCGGGCTGGTCGACTATGATGTCGAGGGTTTTTATTACCTCGCCCGCGCGGCCCTGGTGAAGGACGAGCGCCATATCGACCGCTTCGACCAGGTGTTCGCGCATGTCTTCAAGGGCGTCGAGGCGCTTGGGGGGCCGGACGCCGTCGAAGTCGCCAACATCCCCGAGGAATGGCTGCGCCGGCTCGCCGAGAAGCACCTGACCGAGGAGGAGAAAAAGCTGGTCGGGGCTCTGGGGGGCTTCGAGAAGCTGATGGAGACCCTGAAGCAGCGGCTGGAGGAGCAGAAGGGCAGCCACCAGGGCGGCTCGAAATGGATCGGCACCGGCGGCACTTCGCCCTTCGGCGCCTACGGCTACAACCCCGAAGGGGTGCGCATCGGCCAGCACGAAAGCCGCCACCGCCGCGCGGTAAAAGTCTGGGACAAGCGCGAATTCAGGAATTTCGACGACGGCGTCGAGCTCGGCACGCGCAACATCAAGGTGGCGCTGAAGCGGCTGCGCCGCTGGGTACGCGAAGGCGCCGAGGAGGAGTTCGATCTGCCCGGCACCATTCACGCCACCGCCGAGCACGGCTATCTCGACGTCAAGACGCGGCCGGAGCGGCGCAACGCGGTCGAGCTTTTGATGTTCTTCGATGTCGGCGGTTCGATGGACGATCATATCAGAGGCGTCGAGGAGCTGTTCTCCGCCGCCCGCGCCGAATTCCGGCAGCTCGAATATTTCTACTTCCACAACTGCCTCTACGAGCGCGTCTGGAAGGACAATCGCCGCCGCTTGGCCGAAACGATTCCGACCTTCGACCTCATCCACAAATACGGCCCTGACTACAAGGTGATCGTCGTCGGCGATGCCTCGATGAGCCCCTACGAGCTGGCGCATCCCGGCGGCTCGGTGGAGCACTGGAACCCGGAGGCCGGCAACGTCTGGCTCGGCCGCCTGCTGCAGCAATGGCCGAATGCGATATGGCTGAATCCGGAGAGCCAGAAGAACTGGGGCTACACCCATTCTATCGGGATGATCCGCGACATCTTCGGCGGCCGCATGTTTCCGCTGACGCTTGCCGGCCTGGAAGCCGCGACCAGGCAGCTTTCACGGAAGCATTGAGTGTGACGGTAATTCGCGAAAGTCGGCGCCGCCCCTCATCCGCCTGCCGGCACCTTCTCCCCGTATAGTGACGGGGCGAAGGGGGCCGGCCGCAAGCTCAACACTTCTTCCTGCGACGTTGGCGATTGGCGAAACCATCAATGAGAGCGCCCCTCTCCCCGGGGAGAGGATGCCGGCAGGCAGGTGAGGCGCGGCGCCGACGACAATAAGGAGAGGCCAATTCGAAGCCAACGGATGCGCTGGTCAGTGGTGTAACAAACACCTATCTTGGTGCGAATATGAGACGCCAACCAACAACAAGCCGCCAAGGCCGAGGAGATTTTGATGGACACCCACGCCTATCCCGTCACCCGTACCGATGCCGAATGGCGCGCCCGGCTGACGCCCGAGCAATATGCCGTGATGCGCAACCATGGCACCGAGCGCCCCGGCAGTTGCGCCCTGCTTTACGAGAAGCGCGCCGGCACGTTTTCCTGCGTCGGCTGCGACCAGCCGCTGTTCGAATCCAAGCTGAAATTCGAGAGCGGCACCGGCTGGCCTAGCTTCAACGACCCGGTGCCGGGCTCGGTCGAGACCACGGTCGACCGCAGCTACGGCATGGTGCGGACCGAATGCCACTGCGCCCGCTGCGGCAGCCATCTCGGCCATGTCTTCGAGGACGGCCCGCCGCCGACCGGCCTGCGCTACTGCATCAACGGCGTGGCGCTGAAATTCGAGCCGGCCGCCTAGTGCAATTCCAGGAAAAGTGCGCAGCGGTTTTCCGTCCGGAATTGCGTAAAAATAAATAGTTAGGGCGGGTCAGCGATCTCATGAAACGCTGAACCGCACTAACGGCCGTCGCAACCTCATTGTCTGCAAAGGGCGGCTCCGGCCGCCCTTTTTCGTTTCAAGCCACGACTGTCGCGATCAGCCACAGCGCCGAGCCCAGCATCATCAGCGAGGCCTTGCCACCGCCTGACTTTTCCGCGGTTCGCCAGACGGCGAAGGTCAGGAAGAGATTGTAGGGCACCGGCGCGAAATGCACGCTCAGGACCAGCCAGAGCGGCAGCTTCAGCCCGAGCAGGATCAGCGCCAGCACCGACGATGCGATGTTGATGGCCGTGCCGACAAAGGCCATGTCGCGCCAGAACAGCCGCTCGAGCGGCGCCCGGCCCCGCCAGCGCGAGCGGAAGAAGCCGGCCAGGCCAACGAGCTTGCTGGACACCCTGCCGGCCGGATGCGAATCGTCCATCGGTTGGGTCCCGCTTGCGATCATGCTGCTTCGAAAATGCCGGAGCCTGCCGTCAAAGCAAGCCCCCGCGACACGTGACGCGAATATGACACAGAAATCTGGCATCAATGCTCAAGCGGGCCGGAAAGCTGTGTTCCGCATTGCCAGCCAGTCATTTTGCAGCGCCAGCATGGAGGAGTTCAAAATGAGCGATCATGTCTACAATGTACTTTTTCTCTGCAATGCGAACTCGGCCCGGTCGATCATGGGGGAGGCCATCCTGAACCGGGTCGGCGCCGGTCGTTTCAAAGCCTATTCTGCCGGCTCGCAGCCGAAAGGAGCCGTCAACCCCTATGCGCTGCAGCTGCTGGAAAGCCTGAAATACGACACGTCTTTCGCTCGGTCGAAAAGCTGGGAGGAGTTTTCCGGACCTGACGCCCCGGAGATGAACTTCGTCTTCACCGTCTGCGACAACACGGCGAATGAAAGCTGTCCGATCTGGCCCGGCCATCCGATGACCGCGCTTTGGGCGGTCCCGGACCCCGCCAAGGCATCCGGCACCGAGGCCGAACAGCATCTCGCCTTCGCCGAAGCTTATCGCATGCTGAGCAACCGCGTCGCGGTGTTCACCAACCTGCCGATGGGCTCGCTCGACAAACTGGCGCTGCAGCAGCATTTGGACGAAATCGGCCGCGACGGGTCCGGGCCAAACTGAGAAGCAGGCAGGTCGGGAGAGCGAACGACCGTCGGGCCTAAGGCCGGGCTTCCCCCAAAACCATGACGACGGCCTGCTCGAAGCGCGAGCATTCCGTCACCAGCCAGTCGGCCATCGCCGGCCAATTGTCCTCGGCGTAGCAATTCACCCGCCACATCGAATTGATGCCGAGGCCCACGCAACTCTGTTCGGATGTGAGTTTCAGCCTGCCTTCGATCGCCGGTTGAAACGGCTTCAGCCGCGACCACGATTCGGTAGCGCCGAACTTTTCGTTGCGGCCGAAGAAGACGCCGACATGGTTCTGCGCCGGCGCGACATACATGGAAAGGACCAGTGCGAAATCCGGCAGCCCGCGCTGCCAGAACCAGGGCCCGCGGCGCGCCAGCGAGGCCCTTTCCTCAGGATGCCGCTCGGCGAACAGGGTCCAGAAGCCGCGCTGGCGGAACTCCGAGGCGCGGCGGCCGCCAAAGTCGAATTCGCTCATGGTCTGATGCTCGCAGCAGCCTGCCTAGAGCAATTCCAGGAAAAGTGTGAAACGGCTTCCGTCCGGAATTGCGTCAATGCAAAGGTATAGAGCCTGTCTTACAGCACAGCAGCCGGCCGGAGCACAACTGATACATCCCGGTCGCCAAGGCGGCCGGTCAATCATGTCGTGGTGAATGTAGTCGATGCCGCTCCGCCAGCCATCGCGCGCGGCAATGCCTCCAGGCTAAAGCGAGGAAGCTACGGGGCGAGGCTCCAGACGCCTCGCCCGCGTCAGTCCGAAAGAATTGCGAAAGCGGACCGGACCGCGTTCTCAGACCATGCCGAGGGCGGCTTTGTAGAGGTCGAGAATGGACTCCTCCTCCTGGCGCTCCGCCTGGTCCTTCTTGCGCAGCCGGATGATGCTGCGCATCGCCTTGGTGTCGAAGCCGGTGCCCTTGGCCTCGGCGAACACGTCCTTGATGTCGTCGGAAATCGTCTTCTTCTCTTCCTCGAGCCGCTCGATGCGCTCGATGAAGGCGCGCAGCTGGCCGGCGGCAACAGTCTGGCTGGTCTCGGTGATATCGTCGGCCATTTTTCTCTCCGCGTCGTTTGGCTACCGGCGACTCGCGAAGGCCGGCCGGCAAATTGGAGCGGGTTCGATGCCCGAGCAGGCGCGGCGGGTCAAGACATTATCGGTGCGGCATGAACGGTTAGGCACGCCCCAAGGTGCGTTGAGATTCAGGTCAGGCCGAGTCGAGAATGGTGGCTTCCGAGAACCGGCGCGGAGCGTACTTGAAGTACCTGAGCACCGGAAGCGCAGGAAGCCGCCATTCGCAGGCCGGCATCACCTGAATGGCAACACACTTTAGCTGAATGCGATCAGCAAATCCTTGGCATCGATCTGGTCGCCGGCCTTGACCAGCACTTCGGCGACCACCCCGTCGCGCTCTGCATGCAGCGCCGTCTCCATCTTCATCGCCTCGATCGAAAGCAGCACGTCGCCGGCCTTGACCGCCTGGCCGGCGGCAACGGCAAGTGCCGAGACCACGCCCGGCATCGGCGCGCCGACATGCGCCTCGTTGCCGGGCTCCGCCTTGCGCCGCGCCTTGGCGGCTGACGCGCCATGCGCGCGGTCCGGCACCTTGACGCGCCGCGGCTGGCCGTTGAGCTCGAAGAACACGGTGACCATGCCCTTCTCGTCGACGTCGCCGATGGCAAGGCAGCGCACCACCAGCGTCTTGCCCTTCTCGATGTCGACGAAGATCTCGTCTTCCGACTTCATGCCGTAGAAATAGGTCGGCGTCGGCAAGACGCTGACCGGCCCATAGGTTTCTTGCGCGGCGGCGAAGTCGGTGAACACCTTCGGGTACATCAGCCAGGAGGCGAATTCATACTCGCTGAGCCTGCGCTCAAGCTTTCCCTCGATGTCCTTGCGGCTGGCCTTGAGGTCGGCCGCCTTAAGCAGCGAGCCTGGCCGCACCGTGATCGGCTTGTCGCCCTTCAGCGCCTTCTTTTGCAGCGCCGGCGGCCAGCCGCCGGGCGACTGGCCGAGATCGCCGCGCAGCATCGAGACCACGGAATCCGGGAAGGCGATGTCGCGCGCCGGGTTTTCGACATCGGCGACGGTGAGGTCCTGGCTCACCATCATCAGCGCCATGTCGCCGACGACCTTGGACGACGGCGTCACCTTGACGATGTCGCCGAACATCAGATTGACGTCGTGATAGGCCTGCGCCACCTCGTGCCAGCGCGTTTCGAGGCCGAGCGAGCGCGCCTGTTCCTTGAGGTTGGTGAACTGTCCGCCGGGCATTTCGTGCAGGTAGACTTCCGAGGCCGGCCCCTTGAGATCGCTTTCGAAGGCCGCGTACTGGTTGCGCACCGCTTCCCAATAGAACGAGATCTTGCGGATCCATTGCGGATCGAGGCCGGGATCGCGCTCGGTGCCCTTCAGCGCCTCGACGATCGAGCCGAGGCAGGGTTGCGAGGTGTTGCCGGAGAAGGAATCCATCGCCGCGTCGACGGCATCGACGCCGGTCTCGACCGCCGCCAGCACGGTGGCCGCCGACAGGCCCGACGTGTCGTGCGTGTGGAAATGGATCGGCAGATCGGTCGCTTCGCGCAAGGCCTTGAACAGCACGCGCGCCGCCGACGGCTTCAAGAGCCCGGCCATGTCCTTGACGGCGATGATGTGGGCGCCGGCGGCCTCGAGTTCCTTCGCCAGCCCGACATAGTATTTGAGGTCGTATTTGGCCCTTGCCGGATCGAGGATGTCGCCGGTGTAGCACATCGCCGCTTCGATCAGCTTGCCTTCGGCGCCGACCGCGTCCATCGCGACGCGCATGTTCTCGACCCAGTTCAGGCAGTCGAAGACGCGGAACAGGTCGACGCCGCCGGCAGCCGCTTGGCGGACGAAATGCTGCACGACATTGTTGGGATAGTTGGTGTAGCCGACGCCGTTGGCGCCGCGCAAAAGCATCTGCAGCAAAAGGTTCGGCGCGGCCTCCCGCACTTTGCCCAGCCGCTCCCACGGATCCTCGGTGAGGAAGCGCATGGCGACGTCGAAAGTGGCGCCGCCCCAGCATTCCAGCGACAGCAATTGCGGCAGCGCCCGCGCGTAGGTGCCGGCGATGCCGGCAATGTCATGCGTGCGCATGCGGGTGGCGAGCAGCGACTGGTGGCCGTCGCGCATCGTCGTGTCGGTGACCAGCACCTGGGTCTGGGCGCGCATCCAGGCGGCGAATTTGTCCGGGCCGAGCGCATCGAGCTGCTGCTTGCTGCCGTCCGGCACCTTGCCGTTGAGATAGGGCACCACGGGCGCCGCCGCATCGGCCTTGGGCATCGGCCGGCCGCGCGTTTCCGGATGGCCGTTGACGCTGACATCGGCAAGGTAGTTGAGCAGCTTGGTGGCGCGGTCCTGCCGCTTCACCTGCTGGAACAGCTCCGGCGTCGTGTCGATGAACTTCGTCGTATAGGAATTGTCGGCGAAGCTCGGGTGATTGATGATCGCCTCGAGGAAGGTGAGGTTGGTCGCCACGCCGCGAATGCGGAACTCGCGCAGCGCGCGGTTCATGCGGGCGATCGTCTCGGCTGGCGTCGGCGCCCACGCCGTCACCTTCTCCAGCAGCGGGTCGTAGAAGCGGGTGATGACCGCGCCCGAATAGGCGGTGCCGCCGTCAAGCCGGATGCCGAAGCCGGTGGCGCCGCGATAGGCGGTGATGCGGCCATAGTCCGGGATGAAATTGTGCTCCGGATCCTCGGTGGTGATGCGGCACTGCAGCGCGTGGCCGTTCAGCCTGATGTCCTTCTGCGCCGGCACGCCCGAGTCCGGCGTGCCGATGGCGAAGCCGTCGAGGATGTGGATCTGCGCTTTGACGATATCGATGCCGGTCACCATCTCGGTGACGGTGTGCTCGACCTGGATGCGCGGATTGACTTCGATGAAGTAGAATTTGCCGGTATCGGCGTCCTGCAGGAACTCGACAGTGCCGGCGCCGATATAGCTGGTCTCGTTGGCGATCTTCAGTGCGTAGCCGCACAGCTCCTGGCGCAGCGCTTCGCTCAGATAAGGCGCCGGCGCCCGTTCGACGACCTTCTGGTTGCGGCGCTGGATAGAGCAGTCGCGCTCGAACAGATGCACGGCATTGCCATGCGTGTCGCCAAGCACCTGCACCTCGACATGGCGGGCGCGTTCGATCAGCTTTTCGAGATAGACCTCGTCCTTGCCGAAGGCGGCCTTGGCCTCGCGCTTGCCTTCCATCACCTCGCGGGCAAGGTCGGCTTCGGCGCGGATGGCGCGCATGCCGCGGCCGCCGCCACCCCACGAGGCCTTAAGCATCACCGGATAGCCGATTTTCTCGGCAAGCTTCTTCACCGCTTCCATGTCGTCCGGTAGCGGATCGGTGGCAGGCACGACGGGCACGCCGACCTCGATCGCCAGATTGCGCGCCGCAACCTTGTTGCCGAGCCGGCGCATCGTCTCCGGCTTCGGGCCGATGAAGGTGATGCCGGCGGCGGCGCAAGCCTCGGCGAATTCCGGGCTTTCCGACAGCAGGCCATAGCCCGGGTGGATGGCGTCAGCTCCCGACAGCCTGGCGACGCGGATCACCTCGTCGATCGACAGGTAGCTTTCGATCGGCCCCATGTCCTTGGCAAGATGCGGTCCGCGCCCGACCTGGTAGCTTTCGTCAGCCTTGAAGCGGTGCAGCGAGTATTTGTCCTCCTCGGCCCAGATCGCCACGGTTTTGAGGCCGAGCTCGTTGGCCGCGCGAAAGACGCGGATGGCGATTTCGGACCGGTTGGCGACGAGGATCTTCGTGATGGCCAAGGACAGGGCTCCAAAGGCTGGGAGGATGGGGGCTGGAGCAATGATTAGCGTGAAAATGCTGCAGTGCAAACGGATTCGCGCGACACCTAAACCGATTTAAATAGTTCGTTCGCGCCAACCTCGTTCGAACAAAAAGAAAATGCCCGGCGCGTGGCGCCGGGCATTCGCAATTGAGGCCGTTTTGCCGGCTTATTGCTCGAAGTAGGTGTACTTGCCGTCGTCACCCTTCTTCCAGGTGTACAGCACGTAGTCGGGGCGGGTGATGTCGCCCTTGGCGTCATAGCCGATGTCGCCGATGGCGGTCTTCCACGGGCCGCTCTTCTTGATCTCGTCCGCAACCTTCTGTGCGTCGTCGGCGGAACCGACCTTGGCGGCGGCAGCGGCGACGATCTGCAGGGCGGCATAGGAGTAGAGCGTGTAGGCTTCCGGCTCGAAACCGGCGGCGCGGAACTTCTCGACGAGTTCCTTGGCGTTCGGGTTCTTGCGCGGATCCGGAGCGAACGTCATCAGCGTGCCGTTGACGGCGTCGCCGGCGATCGAGGCCAGTTCGTTCGAGACGATGCCATCGCCCGACATGAACTGGGCCTTGAGGCCCTGGTCGGCCAGCTGGCGCATGATCAGGCCGGCTTCGGTATGCAGGCCGCCATAGTACACGACGGAGACGCCGGCTTCCTTCATCTTGGCGATGAGGGCCGAGAAGTCCTTGTCGCCGACATTGATGCCTTCATAGAGGGCTTCGGTGACGCCATTGCCGTTCAGCGCCTTCTTGGTTTCGTCTGCGAGGCCCTGGCCGTAAGGCGTCTTGTCGTGGATGACGGCGATCTTGGCGTCCTTGAAGTTCTTGGCGAGATAGTCGCCGGCGACCTTGCCCTGCTGGTCGTCGCGTCCGCAGGTGCGGAACGTGTTCCACAGGCCGCGCTCGGTCAGCTGCGGGTTGGTGGCCGAAGGCGTGATCACCAGGATGCCGTTCTCGGCATAGACTTCCGAGGCCGGGATGGTGACGCCCGAGTTGAAGTGACCGACAACATACTTGACGCCGTCGGCGACGAACTTGTTGGCGACCGAGATGCCCTGCTTCGGATCCGACACGTCGTCGCCGATCTCGAGCTTGATCTGCTGGCCGTTGATGCCGCCTGCAGCATTGATGTCGGCGGCGGCCTGCTCGGCGCCCTTCTGCAGCTGCGCGCCAAAGGCGGCGTTCGGGCCGGTGATCGGACCGGCGACGCCGATCAGGATGTCAGCCCACGCGCTGCCGCTGAACGCGACAAGCGCGGTCAGAGCCACGGCGGACAAGAGTGACTTTTTCATATAAACGCTCCCATTTACGGAGTGGGCGTGGATGATACTTTCATGCGATGCCCACCCTTATCGCAGAAAGCATAGTTTGCCGATTTTCAGGCACTTGTCACGCCGTTTCATCCCCGAGACGGCGTTAATCATGAACGTCAGCCTTTCGGCTTCCAGCTCAAAAGCGAGGCTCTTTCGTAGAGCCAATTATACTGTGTCACCATCTGGTTGGTGCGCGTGTATTGATAGCCAAGGAAGCCCAGTATGATCAGCACGATGGTGTCGACGATATAGTAATGCAACGAGAACATCGTGCCGTCGAACAGCGCATGATGGATGAACCGGATGCCGATGCCGAGCCCGAGCATGTAGAGGAACAGCTGGAAGAAGCTGCGCCATGTCTGCGCGCTGGCCTTGCCGGTCATCCAGGCGGCCCAGCCGCCGAGCAGGCAGGTGACGAACAGGAACTGGAAGATCGAGGGTTCCTCGTAGAGAATGCCCTGCATGATGAAGTCTCCCTAGCACGATCCCGAAAAGGTGCAGGCTTTTCGGACAACGATCATGCGACAAACAAACAAGGTGGAGCGGAATACCGGATGCACATATTCCGCTCCAATCTCAGTGGTGGCCGCCTTCGAGATAGGCGGCGCGCACTTCCGGATTGGCGAGCAGTTCCTTGCCGGAACCGCTCATCGTCACATTGCCGTTCACCATGACATAGCCGCGATTGGCGAGCTTCAGCGCGCCGAAGGCGTTCTGCTCGACCAGGAACACGGTCAGCCCTTGCGTGCGGTTCAGCTCGCGGATGGCGTCGAAGATCTGCTTGACGATCAGCGGCGCCAGGCCCAGCGACGGCTCGTCGAGCAGGAGCAGCTTCGGCCGCGCCATCAGCGCGCGTCCGATCGACAGCATCTGCTGCTCGCCGCCCGACAGCGTGCCGCCGCGCTGGCCGATGCGCTCTTTGAGCCGCGGGAACAGCGTGAACACCTTCTCGACGTCCTCGTCATAGTATTTGAGGTTGTCGAGGCTGGCGCCCATCTGCAGGTTTTCCATCACCGTCATGCGCGGGAAGATGCGGCGTCCTTCCGGCGACTGGGCGATGCGCATGCGGGCGATTTCGTGCGTCGGCAACTGTGTGATGTCGGTGCCGGCGAAGGTGATGGTGCCCGCGCGGGCGCGCGGCGCGCCGAAGATGGTCATCATCAGCGTCGACTTGCCGGCGCCGTTGGCGCCAATCAGCGCCACGATCTCGCCCTGGTTGACGGTGACGTCGACGCCATTCAGCGCCCGGATGTTGCCGTAGTAGGTCTGGACGCCCTTGATATCGAGCAGCGTTGTGCCGGCCATTACTTGCGCCCTCCACGCGGCTTGGGTGTCGGGGATTTTCCGGTCGGCTTGGCCGGGGCCGGCGAAGCGGGCTTCGCGGCGGCAACGGGCTTCACAGGTTTGCTCGCAACGGCGGCGCGCGCGCGCGCATCGACCTGAGCTGCCTTCGAGGCGCCCCTCGACACCGTGCCCCGCTCGCCCTGGTCCGCATGTTCGACAGAATCGGAAACCGGGCCCGCCATCATCGAAGCCGAGCTTCCTGGCCCGTGCGCGGAATCGGGGCCGGTGTCGAGCTGCTCGATCACGGCCTCGTCGCCGACCTCGGTCAGCACCGTCTCGACCTCCTCGTCGTCGACGCCGAGATAGGCGGCAATGACGCGTGGATCGGTCCTGACCGACTGCGGACTGCCGTCGGAGATCTTGCGGCCGTATTCGAGCACGACGACATGGTCGGAAATCTGCATCACCACCGACATGTCGTGCTCGATGAGCAGGATCGAGGTGCCGGTGTTGTCCTTGATGTCGTTCAGCAGCTCGTTGAGGGCCGCCGATTCCTTCGGATTGAGGCCGGCGGCCGGCTCGTCGAGGCACAGAAGCTCGGGGCCCGTGCACATGGCGCGCGCGATCTCCAGCCGCCGCTGCGCGCCATAGGGCAGGTCGCCCGCCGGATCGTCGGCGCGATCGACCAGGTTGGCCTTCTCCAGCCAGTGCTTGGCAAGCTCGATCGATTCGGCCGAGGCCTGCCGGTAGCTCGAGAAGCCGAACAGGCCGAGGAACGTGTAGCCGGATGCCTTCATCAGCTTGTTGTGCTGGGCGACCAGAAGGTTCTCGAGCAGCGTCATGCCCGAGAACAGGCGGATGTTCTGGAAGGTGCGCGCCACCTTGGCGCGCGCCGGGATCTCATGGTTGGGCAGGCGCTCGAGCAGATAGCTCGAACCGTCTTTCCGGTTGAGCGTGATCATGCCTTCCGACGGCTTGTAGAAGCCGGTAATGCAGTTGAACACGGTGGTCTTGCCGGCGCCGTTGGGGCCGATCAGCGCGGTGATCTCGCCGCGCCTGGCCTGGAAGGACAGGTCGCCGATGGCGATGAGGCCGCCGAACTTCATGGACAGGTGCTCGACCTGAAGGATGAAGTCGCTTGAGGAAGGGGTCGCGTTCATCAGCCGTGACCCTCCTTGGTGAAGGAGCCTGAGACCGCTCTTCGCTCCTTCAGGAAGGCTGTCGGCTCGCGACTGCCGACGAAGCCGCGCGGCTTCCATAGCATGACGACGACCATCGCCACGCCGAACAAAAGCATGCGGTAGAGTTCCGGCGTGAAATCGGGACCGAAGCCGGGAATGAGGGTTGTGTCGCCCCATCTCAGGCCGGTCTTGAGGAAGTCCAGCTCGCGGAGGATCTCGGTGCCGCCAATCATCACCGCCGCCGCGACCGCGATGCCTCCCAGCGAGCCCATGCCTCCCAGCACGACGATGGCAAGGATGATCGCCGATTCCAGGAAGACGAAGGACTCCGGACTGACGAAGCCCTGGCGGGCGGCGAAGAACGACCCGGCGAAGCCGCCGAACATGGCGCCGGTGGCGAACGCCGTCAGCTTGGTGGTGGTGGTGTTGATGCCGAGCGAGCGGCAGGCGATCTCGTCCTCGCGCAACGCTTCCCAGGCCCGGCCGACCGGCAGCCGGCGCAGCCTGATGGTGACGAAGGCGGTGAGCAGGCAAAGCAGAAGGATGAGATAGTAGAGGAAGATCTTGTAGTAGGCGCCCGACTGGGCGATGCCCAGCACCTTGGAGATGTAGTTCGGATCCGAGACGTTGAACGATATCAGGCCGAAGAGGGAGACTTTCGGAATGCCGGAAATGCCGGCCGAGCCGTTGGTCACCTCGCGCCAGTTGATCAGCACCAGGCGGATGATCTCGCCGAAGGCAAGCGTCACGATGGCCAGATAGTCGCCGCGCAGCCGCAGCACCGGGAAGCCGAGCATGACGCCCCAGAAGGCGGCCATGCAGCCGGCGGCCGGCAGCAGGATCCAGAACGACAGGCCGAAATGCGTGCCGAGCAGCGCGTAGGCATAGGCGCCGACCGCGTAGAAGGCGACGTAGCCGAGGTCGAGCAGGCCGGCCAGCCCGATGACGATGTTCAGCCCCCAGGCAAGCATCACGTAGATCAGGATCTGGATGCCGAAATTATCGACCCATTTCAGCGAGCCCTGGAAGCCGAACAGCAGGACCATCGCGATCGGGTACAGGAACAGCACGGCGATGCCGATCTTGTTGAAGTTGCGGCGCACGAAGCTGGGTTCAGCCGCGACGGCGGGCGCCGCAGCCTTCTGCGCCTTGGCGCGCTCCAGCGCCGGCTGCCCGAAGCCGACATAGAGGAAACGCCCGACGGCGGTGAGGATCACCACCAGGGCAAGCAGGCCCCAGCGCTGCACCAGGATCAGTTCGTTGGAGATGTTCTGGTCGGTCCTCAGACCGATGAACAGCACGAACAGGCCGAGCGAGACGGCGCCGGCATAGAGCGCCTCGCGGAAAGCGCGCTGGATGGGAGTGGCGACGGTATCGCTCTCCGGGGACACGGTAACGGCCATGAGCTCAGACCTTTTCGACTTCAGGCCGGCCCAGAATGCCGGAAGGCAGGAAGATCAAGACGATCGCCAGGATCGAGAAGGCGGCGACGTCCTTGTAGTCGATGGAGAAATAGGCCGACCACATGCTCTCGATGAAGCCGATCAGGAGGCCGCCGAGCACGGCGCCGGGCAGCGAGCCGATGCCGCCGAGCACGGCGGCGGTGAAGGCCTTCACGCCGGGCACGAAGCCGTCCGAGAACACCACCACGCCGTAATACATCAGGAACAGCGTGCCGGCGACGGCGGCCAGCCCCGCGCCCATGATGAAGGTGATCGAAATGGTGCGGTCGACGTCGATGCCGAGCAGCGCGGCCATCTTGCGGTCCTGCTCGCAGGCGCGCTGCGCCCGGCCGAGCGCCGTCCTGTTGACCAGGTACCAGAACAGCGCCAGCAGCACCACGGTGACCACCACGATGATGATCTGCTTCAGCGACACGCTGATGCCGTCGAAGCTGTAGACCTTGGACACCAGCGGCGGGATCGGCTTGTTGCGGGGGCCCTGCGTGACCTGGACGAAATTGGACAGCGCGATCGACATGCCGATGGCGGTGATCAGCGGCGCCAGCCGGAACGAACCACGCAGTGGCCGGTAGGCCACCTTCTCGATCGTCCAGTTGTAGAGGCTGGTCAGAAGCATCGCCACGATCATCATGATCAAGAGCGCGATGACGACCGGCACCGAATAGAACAGGGCGCCGAGGATGAGGAAGACGATGAGGGCGGTGAAGGCCCCGACCATGAAGATGTCGCCATGGGCGAAATTGATCATGCCGATGATGCCGTAGACCATCGTGTAGCCGATCGCGATCAGGCCATAGATCGATCCCAGCGTCAGCCCGTTGATAAGCTGCTGGACGAAGTACTGCATACTGCCGTGGCTCCCCTGGAATGTCGCCCGCTTTCGGGTCGCACTCCTTTTCGTATTTCCCCTAGTCGTAAAGTTTCGAGCCCGGATTGCAACGTGATTTTTCAATCGCCTCGCGTGTTTTGGAAGCACGCCGTCCGATTGCCCGTTTTACGCCGTCCGACCCCTGGACTATCGCGGACCCTATCATTGGCATAACGCAATGTCTTTGACGATTCGGCCGTATGATGCGCTTCGTTTCGAATAAATCGCCGTCAAGATTGGGTGATGGAGCGATTCCTTGCGTCGGCGAAGGTCGCCCGTCTCGCGCTCCTTCGCCTTTCGCCAGGTCGGGATTCTTTCACATATGACATTCGTGTGACGGCTCGGCCGTGGGCGAGCGCCGGCCTGCTCGTTGGGGTTGCTTGCGGGGCATGAAGTTTCAGTAGGCGGAGCCGCCTTCTCCGCTCAGGCTGTGCCGCTCGGTGCCGCTCAGCGGCGGATTGAAGACGCTGACCAGCACCATGTCGCCGGCGGCATCGGCGCGCAGGTAATGATCGTCATGCGCGTCAAGCACATAGATGGTCCCGGGCTCGATGCGATGGATCGCGCCCGCCATATCCTCGACTTCGCCCAGGCCCGAGATGCAATAGCAGGCCTCGAGATGCCGCCGGTATTGCAGGCGCGACTCGCTCCCTGCCCGCACGACCGTATGACAGACGGTGAATCCCATGCCGTCCCGCTGGGTCAGCAGCCGGTGGCTGGTGCCGTTGCCCCAGTCGACGAAGAAGTCAGTTTTTTCTACATCGGCCAGTTGCCTGGTGAACATGGTATCTCTCTCTATGAAAGGGGCGTGGGACGACCACGACGACGGAATGATCTGGCTTCGCTCTGTTTTGGCTGCTATTTTCTGGATCAACATTCGAAGCTGCCTTCAGCATGTCGCGACCCGAGGCGGGTTTCAAATGACCGTTTTTCGTTAGACACATTAGAAAAATTTACAAATGGACTATCTGCCGCTGAACGCCATCCGCGCTTTCGAGGCCGCCGCGCGCCATCTCAGCTTCTCGGCCGCCGGCGAGGAGCTGCATGTCACCCATCCGGCGATCAGCCATCAGATCAGGCGGCTGGAGGAATGGTTGGGCGTGCCACTGTTCCACCGGGATGCCCGCAAGGTGCGCCTGACCGATGCCGGCCTGACCCTGCAGGTCTCGGCGAACGCGGCGCTCTCCGACCTTGCCGCCGCCTGCCGGCGCATCCGCAGGAACGCGGCCGTAGCATCGCTGTCGGTGGGCTGCATTCCATCCATCGCCAGCCGATGGCTGGTGCCGCGCTTGCTTTCACCGAACGCCACCCGGAGATCGCCATCCGCGTCGCCTACGCCAAAGCCGAAGACCGGCTTAAGGACGATGACAACGACGTCCTCATCACGCTCGGCGCGGACCCGTCTCCCACCGCCGCCAGCCTCAAGCTCTTTTCGCGCATGAGCCGGCCCGCCTGCAGCCCGCACTATCTGGCGCGCAAGGGCCGGCTCGGGTCGCCGGCGGAGATTGCCGCGGCGGACCTTTTGCATGACGAGACGCGTCAGGGCTGGCGCGAGTGGTTCTCACAAGCCGGCATGGCCGGCGTCGATGTCGGCACCGGGCCTGTCTTTGCCGATTTCAACATACTGGCGACGGCCGTCATCGCCGGTCACGGCGTCGCCCTTTGCCCGATCGAGGTTTTTCGCGAGGAGCTGCGGCGCGGCGATCTCGTCGTCGTCTCCGACATCGCGACCGACAGGGACAAGGGCTACTATCTGACCATGTCGGCGCAGCCCTCGGCCGCCGAAATCACCTTCGCCGACTGGTTCCGCGATCAGGTCTCGCCGAACGGCGGGGAAGCCTGACGCCCTCGAGCAGCGACGGCGTCGCCTTGCTTGTTTTTTACGCAGTTCCGGACGGAAGGTTACGGCGAAGGCGCCGAACTTAACCGCTACACACTTTTCCTGGAATTGCTCTAGGTGACGACGAACCCGTGCGCGAACGGATCGCGGTCGTCGATGAAGATGGTGTTCAACCCGGTCATCCGCGCCCAGCCGCCGATCGAGGGGACGATCGCCGGCTTGTCCGCGACGACGACCTCCTTTTCGACCCTGCCCTTGAACAGCGAACCGATGATCGATTCGTGGACAAAGCTGTCGCCGGCCTTGAGCTTGCCCTTGGCGTGCAACTGCGCCATGCGCGCCGAGGTGCCGGTGCCGCAAGGCGAGCGGTCTATCGCCTTGTCGCCGTAGAAAACGGCATTGCGCGCATCGGCTTCCGGATCGGTCGGCTTGCCGGTCCACAGCATGTGCGACAGCCGGTTGATGCCGGGGTTCTCCGGATGCACGAACGAGTACTTCTCGTTCAGCCGCTGCCGCACCACCGGGCTCCAGGCGATGAGGTCGCCGGCCGAATGGTCGGCCATGTCGCGATAGTTCGCCTGCGGCTCGACGATGGCGTAGAAATTGCCGCCATAGGCGACGTCGACGCTGATCTCGCCGAGGCCGGGACACTCGACCGTCAGCCCCTCGGCATAGAGGAAGGAGGGCACGTTGGTGATGCGCACCTCCTCCACATACTCGCCGACCTGCTTGTATTCGGCGATGACCAGGCCGGCCGGCGTGTCGAGCCGCAAGATCCCCGGCGTCTTCGGCTGCACCAGCCCATGCTCGATCGCCATCGTCACCGTGCCGATGGTGCCGTGGCCGCACATCGGCAGGCAGCCCGACGTCTCGATGAACAGGATGGCGATGTCGCAGTCCTCGCGCGTCGGCGGATAGAGGATTGAGCCCGACATCACGTCATGGCCGCGCGGCTCGAACATCAGGCCGGTGCGGATCCAGTCGTACTCGGCGAGGAAATGCGCCCGCCGCTCCATCATGGTTGAACCCTGGAGCAGCGGTCCGCCGCCCGCGACCAGCCTGACCGGATTGCCGCAAGTGTGGCCGTCGATGCAGGAGAAGGTTTTCTTGGCCATGATGCTTCCTAGAGCAATTTCAGGAAAAGTGTGAAGCGGTTAAGTTCGGCGCCTTGGCCGTAACCTTCCGTCCGCAATTGCGTCAAGACAAGAGAGACCGGTCAGAACCGCTGCGGACTGAAGGGGGCGAGCTCGACGGGCGGAGCCTGCCCGAGAACGAGATCGCGGATCAAGCGCCCGGTTGCCGCTGCCTGGGTCAGGCCGAGATGGCCGTGGCCGAAAGCATAGAAAGCGTTCGGCGCGCGCGCCCGGCCGATGACGGGCAGCGAATCCGGCAGCGACGGGCGATAGCCCATCCATTCGCGCCCGCCCGACGGATCGAGCCCCGGCAGGAAGCGCCTGGCCTTTTCCAGCATGGCCTTCGACCGCGCGAAATTAGGCGGGCGCTCGATGCCGCCGAGTTCGACGGCGCCGCCGACGCGCAGGCCGGTTTCCAGCGGCGTGATGACGAAGCCGTGCCCGGAGAAGATCAGCTGCCGCCTGACATCGAACGCGGCCTTAGGCAGCGTGGTGTTGTAGCCGCGCTCGGTCTCCAGCGGGATGCGCTCGCCGAGGTCCCTGGCCAGAAGATGCGACCATGCGCCAGCGGCGATGACGAGCTGGTTCGCCTTCCGGGTCGAGCCGTCGGCAAGCACGATCGTCGCTCCATCCGCGCCAGCCTCGATCCGCGCGACTCGCGCGTGCTCGAAGCGGGCGCCGAGCCGTTCGGCGTGGGCCCAGACCGCCTTGCCGAGCAGCTTGGGGTCGGCGACCGTTTTCCAGCCCGGCACGAAGGTGGCTTTGATGAAGCGCGGCGAAAGCCCCGGCTGCAGGGCAGCCATCTCCGTGCCCTCGACATGGTTGAAGCCAATGCCGTAGCGCTCACGTGCCCGCCAGCCGGAAAGCGAGGCGCGGAACTCGGCCTCGCTCTCGTAGAGTTCGAGCGAGCCGTCCTCGCGCAGCATCGGCCTCGTCCCGGAGCGGTCGAGCAGGCCCATCCACTCCGCTTCGGCAAGCCTCATCATCGCGGCCTGTGCGGCAAGGCTGGTCTCGTAGCGGTCGCCGCGCCCGGCGCGCCAAAAGCGGATCAGCCAGGGCAGCAGCTTCGGCAGATAGGCGGGCGGAATGGTGAGCGGGCCGAGCGGATCGGCAAGCCATTTCGGCAATTGCCGCATCATGCCCTTATGCGCCAGCGGCAGCACGTCGGTGAAGGCGAAGGCGGCGGCGTTGCCCGAGCTCGTTTCCTCGCAGATGCCCGTGCGATCGAAGATCGTGACGTTTCGCCCGGCCTCGGTCAGGTAGGTGGCGGCGCAGATGCCGATGATGCCGCCGCCGATGATGGCGATGTCTTCCCCTTCTCCCCGTTCACGGGGAAAAGGTGCCCGAAGGGCGGATGAGGGGCGGCGCCCCTCCTCGGTCTCATCGGAATTTTCCTGCACGCGAATGCTATTCCTCTATTCGGCTGCCACCAGCTTGTCCGCCGATCGAGGAGACGCCTGCAGCGCCGGCAGTTTCGGCCGCACGGCCAGCGCATCCATGACGATCTTTTCCACCGCCTTGCGGCGCTCGCCCGACAGCGGCCGGCGCGGCATGCGAACGCGATCATTGGTATTGATCGCCAGCACTTCAGCAAGCTTGATGTTTTGGACCAGATAGGTCGAGACGTCGAGGTCGAGCAATGGCCGGAACCAGCGATAGATCGTCAACGCCTCCTCGCGCCGGCCCTGCTTCATCAGCTGGTAGATCGCCACCGTCTCGCGCGGGAAGGCGGTGACCAGCCCCGCCACCCAGCCGATGGCGCCGACCGACAGTGCCTCGAAGGCAAGATTGTCGACGCCGGTGAACAGGTCGTAGCGGTCGCCGAACCGGTTGATGATCTCGGTCGAGCGGCGGATGTCGTCGGAGGATTCCTTGATGGCGACGAAGCGCGCGTCGGACGCCAGCTCCTCCATCAGGTCGACGGTGACGTCGACGCGGTACGCCAGCCTGTTCGAATAGATCATGACCGGCAGGTCGCCGGCCTCGGCCACGGCGCGCAGGGCGGCGGCCGTCTCTGCCGGGTCGGTATGGTAGATCGGGCTGGGCACCACCATCAGCCCGCTGGCTCCGGCCTGCGCGGCGCGACGCGCGATGCTTGCCGCCTCGCGGGTGCCGGGCTCGTTCACAGTGAGCAGCACCGGCTTGCCTCCGGCGACCTGCTGCGCCGTCTTCAGCACCTCGATCTTCTCGTCATGCGACAGCATTGGCCCTTCGCCGAGCGAGCCGCAGACGATGATGCCGTCGCAGCCGGCCTCCATCTGCAGCGAAAAGCAGCGCTCCATCTCGGCATGATCGAGACGGTCGTCCTCGGTGAATTTGGTCGTGACGGCGGGGAAAACTCCAGTCCACATGGCATCATCTCCAATCTGATATATCAGTGATATATCTAACAGGAAACCGGCTGTCAATGCGGAATCTGCTATGATATATGGAAAATATATCAGGAGGCCCAATGGCTCTATTGGAAGATATATCTCGTTTCGAGCCGGCGGCTGCGAAGGCCTATCGCGCGCTCGAGCACATGATCGTCACGCTCGAACTGGCGCCGTCGAGCTTTGTCACCGAGGGTGCGCTGATCGAGCGTCTCGGGCTCGGCCGCACGCCGGTGCGCGAGGCGATCCAGCGTCTGGCCTGGGAGGGCCTGCTCGATGTCCGGCCGCGCGCCGGCATCGCGATTGCGCCGCTCCATCCCGGCGACTGGCTGCGTGTCCTCGATGCCAGGCGCGGCGTCGAGGTGGTGCTGGCCCGCTCGGCCGCGCGTTTCGTCACCCGCGAGGCAGCCGACCTCTTTCACGACGCCGCCCTTGCCATGCAGAAGGCGGTCATCTCGGGCAATGTGCTGGCCTTCATCCAGGCCGACAAGGCGCTCGACGAGGCGCTCGCACTGGCCGCCGACAACCCCTTCGCGGCGCGGTTGGCGGCGCCCTTGCAGACCCACAGCCGCCGCTTCTGGTTCCGCTACAAGTCGGATACCGGCCTGGCCGAATCGGCCGAACATCATGTCGCGCTGATCCGCTCGATCCTCGACGGCGACGAGGAGGGAGCGGCCAAGGATGCCAAGCGGCTGATGGCGCTGCTGCGCAGCCATGCCGAGGTGGCCGCCACCCGCTGAGCGATGCTCGATCTCAGTATCGCGCGCTATGGTCGGCCGGCGCCGCCACGCTTTCCCAACTGTTGCCGGCGGCGATTATGCAGCTCGTGCCGGTAACGTCAGTGACGATGATGGTCCACGTTCCGCTCTGGCCGACAAACATTTCCATGATCGCGACTTGGCCGATCAGCCCGAAGGCAAACTGCCGTTCCTGGAAGTTCTCGCTCAGGTGGGTAACCAGAGCGCTGTGTTCGGCACAGTTTTGATATTGAGCGCCGGCGCTGTTCGTACCCATCGCCAGCGCGCTGGCAAGAACCAGGTTTCTCACCCAACCCAACAGGGATTTGCGTGCCATGGGGCACCTCCTTTTGCCATCGCGTCCCGGCAAAAGGAGACAGCCTCATTTTGCCGGAGCGGCCCAGCCCGGTTCCGACGTCATCATCGCGTCGTTCCTTTCTGCGTTCCGGTCTGCCACCAATGGGAACCTTCCGGATGTTCCCATTATGTTCCATATATGGTGACGGCGAAGGCAAAGCACAAGCGGGCACCCTTTCGGGCGCCCGCAATCCATTCGAGATGCCAAAAGACCCGGCCGCGGGCCGCCTCCCTACGACAGCGGGAACGACGTCCGCTCAGGTGCCCGGCAGGGCAGCCGCCATCATGGCTCCGTCCCAACCGTCGCCCGCCGTGATGATGCAGCTCAGGCCGTGCGTGTCGGTGGCCAGGATGGTCCAAGTGCCCTTTTCCGACACGAAGATTTCGAGAATCACATTCGGGTTGACCAGACCGCGCGCGGCCTCGCTTTCATGGAACTTCTCGCCGAGCGCCTTGATGACGTCGGCACGCGCGGCGCATTGTCCGCCAGCAACGGCCTGCGCGACACCACCGCATATCGCAAACACCGCAAAGCACGTTCCCGCCAAAAGACGTCGTGTCATCTGACAACTCCTTGCGCCAGACGAGAACCCCGGCAGCCACCGGCGCTGTTGGATTGGCCTGCAAGTTTGCAGGAATACAACCTAAGACGGATCGAGCCCGCTTGGTTCCATCACATCGGTGTTTTGGCGGATACCGGCCGCGATCGGAAAGCGTAAAGGCCCGGCGATGGCCGGGCCTTTATCAGTCGGTCGTCGGATCTGGATCAGTTCATCGTCGGGATGACGAACTCGGCACCGTCCTTGATGCCAGCCGCGCGCCCGCAGCCGAAGGCGAGGACGCGCTAAACCGGGAACCGTCCGGCTAGTTCATCGTCGGGATGACGAACTCGGCACCGTCCTTGATGCCAGCCGCGCGCCCGCAGCCGAAGGCGAGGACGCGCAAAACCGGGAACCGTCCTGCTAGTTCATCGTCGGGATGACGAACTCGGCACCGTCCTTGATGCCGGACGGCCAGCGCGAGGTGACCGTCTTGGTCTTGGTGTAGAAGCGGAACGCATCCGGGCCGTGCTGGTTGAGATCGCCGAAGGACGAGGCCTTCCAGCCGCCGAACGTGTAGTAGGCGATCGGAACCGGAATCGGCACGTTAACGCCGACCATGCCGACCTGGACACGCGAGGCGAAGTCGCGCGCGGCGTCGCCGTCGCGGGTGAAGATGGCGACGCCATTGCCCATCTCGTGGTCGTTGGCGAGCTTGATGGCGTTCTCGTAGGTCGGCGCGCGCACCACGGAGAGCACCGGGCCGAAAATCTCTTCCTTGTAGATGCGCATGTCGGCGGTGACGTTGTCGAACAGGCAGCCGCCCATGTAGTAGCCGTTCTCGTAGCCCTGCATCTTGAAGCCGCGGCCGTCGACGACGAGCTTGGCGCCTTCCTTGACGCCGATGTCGACATAGCCCTTGACGCGCTCCAGCGCCTGCGCCGTTACCAGCGGGCCGAAATCGGCCGAGGAATCGGTCGACGGGCCGACCTTCAGGCTTTCGACGCGGGGCACCAGCTTTTCCATCAGCCGGTTGGCAGTGTCGTTGCCGACAGGGACCGCGACCGAGATCGCCATGCAGCGCTCGCCGGCCGAGCCGTAGCCGGCGCCGATCAGCGCGTCGACAGTCTGGTCCATGTCGGCGTCGGGCATGATGATCATGTGGTTCTTGGCGCCGCCGAAGCACTGCACGCGCTTGCCGGCGGCGGTGCCGCGCGAATAGATGTAGTGGGCGATCGGCGTCGAGCCGACGAAGCCGACGGCCTTGATGTCCGGATCGTCGAGGATGGCGTCGACCACTTCCTTGTCGCCGTTGACGACGTTGAGGATGCCGGCCGGCAGGCCGGCTTCGATGAACAGTTCGGCAATGCGGATCGGCACGCCCGGATCGCGCTCGGAGGGCTTCAGGATAAAGGCATTGCCGCAGGCGATCGCCGGCGCGATCTTCCACAGCGGGATCATCGCCGGGAAATTAAACGGCGTGATGCCGGCGACGACGCCGAGCGGCTGGCGCATCGAATAGACGTCGATGCCGGGGCCGGCGCCGTCGGTGAACTCGCCCTTCATCATGTGCGGCGCGCCGATGCAGACCTCGACCACTTCGAGGCCGCGCTGGATGTCGCCCTTGGCGTCGGCGATTGTCTTGCCATGCTCGCGCGCCAGGATGTCGGCCAGTTCGTCATAGTCGCGCTGGACCAGTTCGAGGAACTTCATCAGCACGCGCACGCGGCGCTGCGGGTTGGTGGCCGCCCACTTGGGCTGCGCCGCCTTGGCGTCCTCGACAGCGGCGCGCAGTTCCGCCTGCGAAGCCAGCGCCACCGTGCCGCGCACGGAACCGTCCATCGGCTGCATCACGTCCTGCTTGCGGCCGCTGGTGCCGGCGACACGCTTGCCGCCGATGAAATGACCGTAGTCGATCATGGTTTCTCTCCCTGTTTTGGTGATGAGGCATTGTCCGCCTTTGCGGCGGTGATGGCAACGCGAGCGGAATCGCAACCGTTGTGCAGGAAATGGACAACGGCAGCCGACTGTGCATTAATTCCCGCAAATAGCGAGCTGCCGTGTCGTGAAGGATTTTTCAGGGTGAGTTGTCATCAAGGTCACTCCCATGAACTGGGATGACGTCCGCATC
>NZ_RZOS01000209.1:0-9621 GCF_004022605.1 Mesorhizobium sp. M4B.F.Ca.ET.089.01.1.1 | reverse complement strand
ACGTGCTCCTGGTGGTCGTGCTCGGCGGCATCGGTCTGTCAGGCGGGCAGGGCGGCGTGCGCAACGTGATAGCCGGCACCATCCTGGTCGGCATCCTGACCAATGGCATGACGATCCTCAACTTCAGCTACACCAGCCAGAACCTGATCAAGAGCGTGATCCTGCTCAGCGCGCTCGCCATCGACGCCGTCATCAATCCGCGTGACGAGCAGACCTCGCAGAGCGGCGACATCTGAAACAAGAACCGAACCATCAAATCAGGGAGGAACCCATGAAAATAATCAGGAAATGCCTGTTCGCGGGCCTGGCCGCGCTGGCGATGCTTGGCGCCGCTCAGGTCGCGAGCGCGCAGGAAACCGATCAGGTCGGCCGGGCCGCCTATATCGACGGCGTCAAGGGCAAGAAGGTCATCTTCGTGCCGATCTCGCAGGGCATGGACCTCAACCAGGCCTGGGTGATGGTATGGCAGCGCCACGCCGCCCGCTATGGTTTCACCCTCGAGGTGCGCGACCCCAACGGCGACACCAATGCCGGCATCCGCGCCATGCAGGGCGCCATCGCCGAGAAGCCGGACCTAATCATCGTGCAGAACCCGGACGTGCAGACTTATGCGCGCCTGTTGAAGCAGGCGCAAGCCGCCGGCATCAAGGTGCTGCAGGTCAACATGCAGTCGGCGACCCAGACCGACTCCTATGTAGGCAATGACTGGATCGAGATGGGGCGCCTGGAGATGGGCGAGCTGGCCAAGCATTGCACCGGGCCGAACGCCGTCTCGCACAAGGTGGTCTGGCTTGCCGGCGTCCAGACGGGCGCGGCCAACATCTATATGCGCACCGGCATCGACGAGGTGCTGAAGGCCAATCCCGAGCTGCAGCTCGTCTCCGACCAGCCGGCCGACTACATCAGCGAAAAGGCCCGCCAAATCACCGAGACGGTGCTGCAGCAGCATCCCGATCTCTGCGGCATCATGGGCATCTGGGACAATGCTGAAGTCGGCGCCGGCGCGGCGGTCGTGGCTGCCGGCAAGCAGGACCAGGTCACGATCGTCACCAATGGCGCTGGCGCCGCCACCGGCTGCGAGAGCATCAAGAACGGGCTGCTCGACGTGATCTTCAACTTCAACGCGCCGATCCAGGGCGAAATCGCGGCGCAGCAGATTTCCGAGCTGCTGCAGCATCCCGAACGCCAGGCGGGCAGCGAGAAGACCATCTTCTTCGGCCCGATCACCCGCGTTGACAAGACCGATGCGACCGGCCGGAACTGCTGGAAGCCTGAAGACATCAAGTAACGGACTTTTCGATGAGCATGGCCGAAAGCCTTGTGCGCTGGCGCTATCGTCTGCTCCCCGACCATGTGGTCGGGGAGATCCTGACCAAGCAGTGGATAGACAGCGTCATCCCGTTCACGGCGCTGGTTATCCTGTGCGCGATCTTCGGTTCGATCGTGCCGGGCTTCTTCGATGTGGCGACGCTGACCAACCTCAGCGGCCAGACCGCCGAGCTTGGCCTGGTCGTGCTCGGCATGACCATCGTCATGGTGTCCGGCGGCATCGACCTCTCCGTCGGCTCGACCTTCGCGCTGGCGGTGCTCGTCACGCTCTACGGCATGAATGTCGAGCAGTGGAGTTTCGGAACCGGCCTCCTGGCTTGCCTCGGCCTCGGTGTTGTCTGCGGCGCCGTCAACGGCTTCCTGGTCGGCTTCCTGCGCATGAGGGCGTTTCTCACCACGCTGGTGACGCTCATCATCTACCGCTCCACCTTCGACATCGTCTTCCCGCAGGTCTCGACGCCGATCGTCACCAGCGGACCAGATTCGCCGACATATGATTTTCTCGGCTTCGGCACGGTCTGGGGCGTGCCGACGTCGTTCGCCGTCTTCGTGGTCATCGCCCTGGTGACCCATCTGGTGCTGTCGCGCGCCCGCTATGGCTGGCGGCTGTTCGCGGTCGGCGGCGCGCGCCGTTCCGCCTACAATGCCGGCATCAATGTGCGGTTCACCCTGTTCAGCGCCTACGTGCTTTGTTCAGTGCTGGTCGCGCTATCCGGCTTCTTCTTCTCGGCCCGCATCGGCAGTGCCGCTTCCGATATCGGCACCGGGCTCGAACTGCAGGTACTGACCGCGACGGTGCTCGGCGGCATCTCGCTCGGCGGCGGGCGCGGCTCGGTCGCCAAGGCGCTGATGGGTACGCTCTTCGTGCTCGTGCTGTCCAACAGCCTGCTTGCGCTCGCCGTGCCAGGCCCGGTCAACTACCTGATCCTCGGTCTCGTGCTGCTCCTATCGGTGCTGCTCGACGTGCGCTGGGTGAAGAACCGCCACAAAATCCTGCGCAGCGTCTATATCTCGCCGACCTTCGCCAAGATGCCGCAGGCGATCTCGACCGCGCCCGGCGCGCCGATGGCGGTGAACGACCGGCTGAAGGACGTGGGCGTCATCGGCCTCGGTTTCCTCGATGGCGCCGAGGACGTGATCTTCGACCGCCAGGACCGGCTCTACACCGGCAGCCGCCAGGGCGATATCTTGCGCTTCCAGCCGCCGCACTACACCGACAGCGAAGTGTTCGCCCATATCGGCGGCTCACCGCTCGGGATGGCCTTCGACCGCGACGACAATCTGGTCATCTGCGTCGCCGGCATGGGCCTCTATCAGGTCTCGCCGGCAGGCGCGGTGAACCTGCTCACCGCCGAGACCAACCGTTCGCTGACATCGGTCGTGGACGACTCGACCATGAAGCTCGCCGACGACTGCGACATTCTCCCGGACGGCCGCATCGTATTTTCCGAAGCCACCGTGCGCTTCGAGATGCACGACTGGTATGCGGACGCGCTCGAAAGCCGCGGCAATGGACGCATCATCGTGCACGATCCCAAATCCGGTTCGACGCGCACGCTGTTGTCGAACCTCGTCTTCCCCAATGGCATCTGCACGGCTTTCGACGGCCAGTCCGTGCTGTTCGCGGAAAGCTGGGCCTGCCGCATCAGCCGTTACTATTTCGACGGTCCGAAGAAAGGCACGGTGGAGCGGGTCATCGAGGGGCTGCCCGGCTATCCCGACAACATCAACCGCGCCTCCGACGGAACCTACTGGCTGGCGCTGATGGGTATGCGCACGCCGGCGCTCGATCTCTCGCTGGAAATGCCGGGCTTCCGCCGCCGCATGGCGCGGCGCGTGTCGGAAGACGCCTGGCTGATGCCCAATCTCAACACCGGTTGCGTGCTGCGCTTTGACGACAAGGGCCAGATCCTCGAAAGCCTGTGGGATCAGGCGGGCGAGAAGCATCCGATGATCACCTCGATGCGCGAGCACAAGGGAACCCTGTATCTCTGCGGCATCTTCAACAACCGCATGGGGACCCTGGCGCTGAAGGGCGCCGATCCCGACTGGTTCAGCTCGGATTCCTACTGGGGCAAAAAGCTATGAGCGCCGTGAGCCAGTTTTTCGACCGCTTCCTCGGCCGCGGCGACTGGGCGGTTACCGTGCCGACACTCGATGGGCCGTTGCTGCCCAATCACGAGCTGGAAGAGGCAGAGACTTTCGCCGGCCTCATTGAAGTCGACAATCTGGTGCGGACCGAAAAGAGTGTGCTGGCGAGCAGCGCGAATCGGCTGATGCGTTTCGACGCCGACGGCAAGGCGGAATTGCTGCGGGAATTTCCGGGCGAGATCACCGCGCTCGCCCACGCCCGCGGCATGACCGCTTTGGCCGTCGACGGTAAGGGTGTCGTCATTCATGGCGGTCTGCATGACGGTCGGGAGGCGGAGGGCGACGAGGCCCGCAGGCTGTCCTGCGTCACCGCGCTGACTTTCCTCGACAGCAACACCCTGCTGATCGCCAATGGCTCGGCCTCGCTGCCTGCGACAGGCTGGCGCCGCGACCTGATGCAGAAGAACGCTTCCGGCTCGGTCTGGCGCCTCGACTTGAAAAGCGGCCGGCTGGAGCTGATCCGCGACGGCCTCGCTTGGCCGGCGGGCATAGCCACGACCGGCTCGAACCGCGTCTATGTCACAGAGGCCTGGCGCCATCGCGCGCTGGCGATCGATCTCGCCACCAAGGCAATGGTGCCGGTGCTAGAACATCTGCCGGCCTATCCCGCCCGCATCGCGCCGGCCTTCAACGCCGGCTACTGGCTGACCTTCTATTCCGTGCGCAACCAGCTGGTGGAATTCATCCTGCGCGAGGAGGCCTACCGCAAGCGCATGCTGGCTGAGGTGCCGGAAGCCTATTGGATGGCGCCGTCGCTCAACTCATGGCGCGACTACCGCGAGCCGATGCAGGGCAGCCAGCTCAAGCAGATGAATGTACTGAAGCCCTACGCGGTGACCAGATCCTACGGTCTGGTGGTCCACTGCGACCAGAACATGAAGCCGCTGTCGAGTTTCCACTCGCGTGCCGACGGCACGGTGCATGGCACGATCAGCGCCTGCGAGCTTGGCGACGACCTGCTCGTCGCCTCGCGCGGCGGATCGAGGATCGTGCGCCTGGCCAAGGCCGCCGGCGGCAAGCGGGGTTAAGCGATGGCGGACGCCAACATCATCGAACTGAAGGACGCGACCAAGGCGTTCTCGCGCATACCGGCTTTCAAGAACGTCAATCTCGACCTGCGCAAGGGCGAGATCCACGCGCTTCTGGGCGAAAACGGCGCCGGCAAGTCGACGCTGACCAAGGTCATGGCCGGCGTATTCAAGCTGACCGAGGGCAAGCTGTTCTTCGACGGCAAGGAGGTGTCTTTCGCCACCCCCGCCGAGGCGCTTCGCGCCGGCATCGCCATGGTGTTTCAGGAGACCAATCTGGTGCCGTCCATGACCGTGGCGCAGAACCTCTATCTCGGCGAAGAGAAGATGTTCAACCGGTTGCGCGGCCTCTATATCCAGGCACGCCAATTTCTCGCCGGCATGGGCTTCCAGGTCGATCCGACCGTGCAGGTGAGCACGCTGGGCGCGGCCCACAAGCAGATGGTCGAGATCGCGCGCGCCGTTCACCACAAGGCGCGCGTCATCATCTTCGACGAGCCGACCGCGACGCTGACGCCGGAAGAGAAGCGCCATTTCTTCAACCTGCTGCAGCGGCTGGTGAAGGAAGGCATCGCCGTCATCTTCATCACCCATGCGCTCGAGGAGGCGCTCGCCGTCGCCGATCGCATCACCGTGATGCGCGACGGTGAGATCGTCGCTTCGGGAGAGGCCAAGGGCTTCACCCGCGCCTCGATCGTGCAGGCCATGGTCGGCCGCACGCTGACCGAAACGCTGCATGGCGAGATCAAGCGCACCGCGCGCCCCTATGGCGACAAGGTGCTCTCTGTCGAGAACCTCTCCTGCGCCGGCCTGGTGCGCAACTCGTCCTTCTCCGTCTATTCGGGCCAGGTCACCGGCATGTTCGGCCTGGTCGGCGCCGGCCGCACCGAGATGGCAAAAGTCGTGGCCGGTCTGCTGAAGCGCAATATCTTCCATGGCGGCGAGATCCGCCTGCTTGGCAAATCGGTGCGCTACCGCGTGCCCCGGCCGGCGGTGCGCGACGGCATCGTCTATGTGACGGAGGACCGCAAGTTCGACGGGTTCTTCGAGACGATGACGGCGGGCGAAAACCTGCAGATCGGCGAGTTGACCGACAACTCGAACCCGGTGTCGATCGTGTCGATGACGCGCGCCAGGGAGCTTGCCAAGCAGTGGGGCGAGCGGCTCAGACTTAAGCAGATCAGCGACCGGGCCCGGATGATCGAGCTCTCCGGCGGCAACCAGCAAAAGGTCGTGATCGCCAAGTCACTGATCCAGAAACCCAAGCTGGTGATCTTCGACGAGCCGACACGGGGTGTCGATGTCGGCGCCATCGTCGAAATCCACCAGTTGATCAGCGACCTTGCCGACCAGGGCATGGCCGTCGTCGTAATTTCCTCCTATCTGCCGGAAATCCTTGCGGTTTCCGACCGCATCCTGGTGGTCAAGCGCGGCCGCGTGGTGGAGGAGATGATGCTGTCGGAAGCGACCGAGGAGCGCGTCATGTTCGCCGCGGTCCACTAAGGTATGTCGATATTCAGGTGAGGCCGGCCTGCAAACGGCGGTTCCTGCGCTTCCGTTGCTCACGTACTTTAAGTACGCTTCGTTCCGGTTCTCGGAAGCCACCGTTTTCGACTGGCCCTGACCTGAATCTCGACACACCCTGATTGGGAGCAGGTTCGCTGGCTAAATCCGGACCTGCGCCTGGACCTGCCTCTTGCCTTGCAATCGCTTCCGCGTCTGAATAGGGCAGGGCTTCGGACCACCTGCCTGGGCGGACATGTCAAGCATCAACCTCAAACTTTTGCAGACGTTCCTGCTTGCCGCGGAAAACGGCAGCTTCCGGCGCGCGGCCGAAGAGAGCAACCGCTCGCCATCGGCCGTCTCCATGCAGATACGCGATCTCGAGGAGCAGATCGGCATCTCGCTCTTCATCCGCACGGCGCAGCGCGCCAGCCTGACGCCGGAAGGGCAGGTGCTGTTCGAGGAGATCGCCAACGCAATGTCGCAGGTGCAGACCAGCCTCGACCGGCTGACGGAGATCGCCGCGCGGCGCAAGGGCAAGGTACAGATTGCCTGCGCGCCGACGCTTGCGGCGAGCCGGCTGGGCGACATACTGGCGACGTTCAAGCTGCGCTATCCGCGCTCGATCGTCGAGGTCATCGAGACTCCGCCACAGGCGGCACTTGCGCTGTTGCAGCAGCAGGAGGTCGAATTCTACATCGGCCCCGAACTGCCGAACCTCAACGACTTCCAGTTCGAGTCGATCCTCGATGATCCGCTGATGGCCTGCATCCCGGTGGAAACCTATGGCGGCGAAAAGAAGCTCAATCTGTCCGACCTGAAGCGCTTCCCGCTGATCCTGCTCAACCGCAAGACGGCGGTGCGCGGCCTTCTCGACCGGCTGACGGCGGCGGAAGGGATCGAACTCAAGCCGCAATATGAAGTCGAAAGCGCGCAGACCGCGGTGGCGCTGGTGTCGTCGGGACTGGGCGTCTGCGTGGTGCCTGGCATCGCCATCTCGCGCAACGACGAGCGCATGCGGGTGGTGCCGATCGACCATCGCGACGCCCACCGCGCGGTCGGCATCATCACCGCCCGGGGTTACGTGCACCACTCGTTCTCCGAGCAGCTGATGAACCTGATCCGCACCAATCTGCGTGAGCTTGGCTCACTGACTTAAGGGTATGCCTAGTCAGTCTGGATCCAGACCGACTTCGTCTCCAAATATTCGTGCAGATGCTCGACGCCGCCTTCGCGGCCGTAGCCCGACATCTTCATGCCGCCGAACGGCACCGCCGGGTCGATGGCGTGGTACATGTTGACCCAGACCGAACCGGCCTTGACGCGACGCGCCAGCCTGTGCGCGGTGCCGAGATTGGTGGTGAAGATACCTGCCGCCAGGCCGTAAGGCGTCGCGTTGGCGCGCGCGACGGCCTCATCCAGCGTGTCGAAGGGCATTGCCGAGATGACCGGTCCGAAGATTTCTTCCCGTGCAATGGTCATCTTGTCCGACACCGCGCCGAAGACGGTCGGGGCGATGAAGTTGCCGCCGTCATAGAGCTCGCCCGTCAGCCGCGAGCCGCCGGCGACCAGCTCGGCGCCCTCGTCGCTGCCGGCCTTGATGTAGCCTTCCACCTTGCCGGCCTGCCTTGAGTTGATGAGCGGCCCGATTTCGGTCTCCGCCTCGATGCCGTGGCCGATGCGCAGCTTGCCGGCAAACTCGGCGACCCGGCGCACGAACTCGTCATGGATCTCGCGCGCCACGAACAGCCGCGAGCCGGCGATGCAGATCTGGCCCGAATGCACGAACACCGCCATCGCCGCGACCGGCACCGCCTTGTCGATATCGGCGTCGCGACAGACAATGATCGGCGACTTGCCGCCGAGCTCCAGCGAAACGCGCTTGAGGTTGGCGACGCCGGCGCGGGCAATCGCCTGGCCGGTCAGCGTCGAGCCGGTGAAGACGATCTTGTTGACGTCCGGATGTTCGGCAAGCCTTGCGCCGGCCTCGGCGCCGGTTCCGGTGACGATGTTGACGACGCCGTCGGGAACGCCGGCTTCCTGCATCAGCTTCGCGATCAGGAGCGGCGTCAGCGATGCATCCTCCGACGGCTTCAGCACGATGGTGCAGCCCGTCGCCAGCGCCGGCGCGATCTTCCAGATGGAGGCGGCGGTCGGCGCATTCCAGGGAATGATGGCGCCGACGACGCCAACCGGCTCGCGCCGGGTGAAGGTGACGATTTCGCCCGGAATGGAATTGTCGATCGCCTCGCCATGCAGCGCGGTCGCTATGCCGGCATAGAAGCGCAGCATGCCGATGACGCGGCGCCGGTTGGCCAGCGTGCGCGTGATCGGCAGCCCCATGTCGAGCGTGTCGGAGACGCAGAGCTCTTCCCAATGCGTCTCGAACAGATCGGCGATCCTGAGCAGCACGCATTGCCGCTCGTAGGGCGAGAATTTGGACCAGGGGCCTTCGAAGGCAGCGCGCGCCGCGGCCACCGCCGCGTCGACATCGGCGGCCGAGCCGCGCGGCACTGTCGCCAGCACCTCTCCCGTCGCCGGGTTCAGCGCCTGCATCACCTCTCCGGATTGCGCCGCAACCCACTTGCCGCCGATGAACATCGGCCGGAATTCGCCATGGTAGAGCGCCGTGGCCTTCGCCCTCGGGTCGAAGTTCAGCGTCATCGTCTCCTCCTCACGAATTCCGGGCCGACTATTACTCCCAGCGCCGGCGACCTCAAACAAGGAAAGCTAAAAGGGCGTTCAGATAATCGGACTGTGCAACGCAAGCGTCTTCCCCGATGGTTCCGGTAACGGAGGAAGAGATATGAGACTTGCTGGCAAGGTCGCCATCGTCACCGGTGGCGCTTCCGGATTTGGCGAAGGCATCGTCAAGAAATTCGTCGAGGAAGGCGCGGCGGTGGTGCTGATGGACCGCGACCAAGCCGCTGCAGCCCGCGTCGCTGGCGTAGCCGGCGACAAGGTGCGGCCGATCGTCGGCGATGTCTCGACGCTGGAAAGCTTCGTCGTTGCCGCCGACCTTGCACGCTCGGCCTTCGGCGGGCTCCACATACTGGTCAACAATGCCGGCGTCGCACAGCCGCCCATGCCGCTGGAGACGATGGACGAAGGCCTGTTCGACCGCATCGCCAACGTCAATATGCGCTCGATCTATAACGGCGCGCGCGCCGTGGTGCCGCATTTCAAATCCATAAAAGCGGGCGCCATCCTGAATGTCGCTTCGACTGGCGGCGTCTCGCCGCGCCCGAACCTCACCTGGTACAACGCCTCCAAGGGCTGGGCGATCGCCGCTACCCGCGCCATGGCGGTGGAGCTTGCGCCCTTCGGCATACGCGTCAACGCGATCAACCCGGTTGCCGGCGACACGCCGCTTCTGTCCACCTTCATCGGCTCCGGCGAGGAAAACCGCGCCCGCGTCGTCGCCACCATTCCGATCGGCCGGCTGTCGACGCCGCAGGACATGGGCAACGCCGCCGCGTTCCTGTGCTCCGACGAAGCCGGCATGATCACCGGCGTCGACCTCAATGTCGACGGCGGCAAGTGCATATGAAGATCCGCAGTTCCTGAGGGGTTGGCGATGAAGGATGTCTACCAGATCGCGGTTGTGCAT